>NZ_CAXBDC010000039.1:0-37859 GCF_963974195.1 uncultured Nisaea sp. | reverse complement strand
TCGAAGTCGCCGGCATCCTGACCGACATGCGGCTCGATACCAGCACCATCATCACGGCGCTGCTGCACGACACCATCGAAGATACCGACGCGACAGCGGCGGATATCAAGCAGCTGTTCGGCGATGATATCCTGCGGCTGGTCGATGGCGTCACCAAGCTGACGCGGATCGAATTGCAGTCGGACCGGACCAAACAGGCGGAAAATTTCCGCAAGCTCGTCCTGGCCATGAGCGAGGACATCCGGGTCCTGCTGGTGAAGCTGGCGGACCGGGTTCACAACATGCGGACCCTGCATTTCATTGAATCCCCGGACAAGCGCCGCCGCATCGCCGCCGAGACCATGGATATTTATGCGCCCCTGGCCGAGCGTATTGGTATCCAGGCCATGCGGGACGAGCTGGAAGATCTCGCTTTTGCCGAGCTTAATACGGATGCGCGAACCTCGATCCTGACCCGTCTCGACTACCTCTATGACGAGGGGAGCGACACGGTTGAGCGGGTGATGGACGAATTGCGGGAAACCGCGGGAACCGTCGACATCACCCCGGAGATTTCAGGCCGGCGGAAATCGCCCTATTCGGTCTGGCTGAAGATGCAGCGCAAGGATGTCGGGTTCGAGCAGCTCTCTGATATCATGGCATTCCGGCTCGTGGTCGAGAATGTGGGCGAATGCTACCAGTTGCTCGGTGCCCTGCACGGCAAGTACCCGGTGATTCCGGGGCGCTTCAAGGATTACATCAGCACGCCGAAACCGAACGGATATCAGTCCCTGCATACGGGCATTATCGGCCCGATGAAGAAACGGATCGAGATCCAGATCCGGACCCGGGAGATGCACGAGGTCGCCGAGCTCGGCGTTGCCGCGCACTGGGTCTATAAAGAGGGGCCGGAGCACAGCCGCGACGGTAAGAAATACCGCTGGATTCGGGAGCTTCTGGAGATTCTGGAGCATGCTTCCGGGCCGGAGGAATTCCTCGAGCATACCAAGCTTGAGATGTATCAGGACCAGGTCTTCTGCTTCACGCCGAAGGGCGATCTGATCTCCCTGCCGCGCGGAGCCACACCTGTTGATTTTGCCTACGCGGTGCATTCCGAGGTCGGTGATCGGTGCGTCGGCGCACGGATCAATGATCGTCTTATGCCGCTGACCACGCCCTTGAAGAATGGCGATCAGGTCGCGGTTTCGACGTCTAAAAACTCAACGCCTTCGCCGACCTGGGAGCAGTTCGTCGTTACCGGCAAGGCAAAGGCCCGGATCCGGCGCTTTGTCCGCTTGCAGCGGCGCCAGCAGTTCGCGGATCTCGGCCGCGCCATCATGCAAAAGGCGTTTCGTCAGGAAGCCCAGAAATACTCCGAGAAAACACTGGAAGGCGTGCTCGGAAAGTTCCAGTCGGAAACTGTCGAGGATCTGCTGGCCGGTGTTGGCGAAGGGGTGCTGAGCGACCGGGAAGTGCTGCATGCAGCGGTTCCGGAAACCCTGCCCGCGCCGGATAAACAGAATGTCGTGCCGATCACCCGGGCGCGGACCAAGACCCGCAAGGGCAGTCCGGACGCGGTTCCGCTCAAGGGCCTGATCCCGGGCATGGCGGTGCATTATGCCCGCTGCTGCCACCCGCTGCCGGGAGAGCGTATCGTCGGTATCGTGACCACGGGCAAAGGGGTCACCATTCACACGATCGACTGCGATACGCTTGAGAACTTCCATTCAACGCCGGAGCGCTGGCTCGATGTGTCCTGGGATCTGGACAGCGAAACCGACATGTATGTCGGTCGTCTGGATATCGTCCTGGCGAACGAGCCCGGCAGTCTCGGCAGCCTTTCGACCGTGATCGGCAAGAGCCGGGGCAACATAATCAATCTGAAGCTCGTCAATCGCTCGACCGACTTCTTCGAACTCTATATCGATGTCGAGGTGGCCGATGTCCGGCACCTGACGGAAATCATCGCCGCCTTGCGTGCTACACCGGTAATAAATTCGGTGGATAGGGCCCGCGGCTGAACCACATAAGTGAGAAGTGCCGGTATCCCGTTGGCACGGGATTTTCAACGGCACAATGAGCGTGAGCAGAGGAAAGGTTCGGCGTACATGTTTAAACGCCGGCAGGCAGTGAGTACTGCCTCCAGGATTCGTCAGTTTATCTGGCCCCGGATGGGCTTTGGTCGGTTGTGGCGCTATACGGGCCACCGGCTGGGACGCATGCCGGGGACGCCCTATAGCATCGCCGCGGGCTTTGCTTGCGGGGCCGCTGCGTCCTTCACGCCGCTGATAGGTCTTCATTTCATCCTCGCGGGACTTTTCGCGTGGAGCATCAGGGCGAATATCCTGGCGTCGGCGATTGGCACGGCAATCGGGAATCCCTGGACGTTTCCTTTCATCTGGCTCTGGATCTTCAAGGTTGGCGGCTGGATCATCGGCACGCCCGAAGGCGAAGAGCCTCCGAAATTGACCTGGGACTTTTTCCTTGGGATCATTTCCGGAGAATCTATAGGGCAAAGCGTCGATCTGCTGCTCACCATGGTTGTTGGCAGCGTGCCGACCGTGATCGCTGTCTGGTTCCTGTTTTATCTGCCCCTGCTCGGGCTGATCGGTGGGTATCGCAGGCGCAGGACGGAACGGCGGGTCGTTGCCGCAGCCCGGAAGAGTGCGGCGAGTGACGGCGATATGTCTGTTGATGGCAGAGTTTCCGAGCAAGGAGCGGGAAGCCTATGAGTTATTTAAGGCTTGGCGTGAATATCGATCATGTGGCGACGATCCGGAATGCGCGTGGAGGGCCTCACCCGGACCCGGTGCGCGCGGCTCGTATGGCGGCTGAAGCCGGTGCGGACGGTATCACGGCACATCTGCGGGAAGACCGCCGGCATATTTCCGATGCCGATATCGAACGCCTGACCCGGGAAATTGATCTGCCGTTGAACTTCGAAATGGCCGCGACCGAGGAGATGCTGGACATCGCCCTCCGGCATCGCCCGCATGCGGCCTGTATCGTTCCGGAGAAGCGCGAGGAAGTGACCACCGAAGGCGGTCTGGACGCGGCGGGTCTGCACAATCATCTGACCCGCTACTGCAGTGCACTGAAAGATGCGGGCATTCGGGTGTCGCTCTTCATTGAGGCGGACAAGCGGCAGATCGATGCGGCGGTGGCGCTTGGTGCGCCTGTTGTTGAGCTGCACACCGGCGCCTATTGCGATGCCGAAGGCGATGCGGCGCGGGCGGCCCAGCTTGAGCGCCTCCGCGATGCCGCTCAATACGGTGCGGAGCGCGGCCTGGAGATGCATGCCGGGCACGGCCTGTCTTTCGACACGGTCGCGCCGGTTGCCGAGATGCCGGAATTCCATGAGCTCAATATCGGACATTTCCTGATTGGGGAGGCAATCTTCAGCGGTCTTGATAGTTCCATCCGGCGCATGCGGTCCCTGATGGATAATGCCCGGGCCGGCGCGACCGGCCGGGTCGGGGCTTGAGAAAACCGTTATGATCCTCGGCATTGGCAGCGATCTGGTCGACATCTCCCGGATTGAACGATCGATCGACCGTTTCGGGGATCGTTTTCTGAGCCGAATATTCACCGACCGTGAGCGCGACAGGGCGGATTCCAAGGCAAATCGCGCGGCCGTTTATGCCAAACGGTTCGCGGCCAAGGAAGCTGTCTGGAAAGCTCTTGGGGAAGAGGACCGTCCAGGCATTCAGTGGCGTGAACTCGAAGTTATCAACGATGCCTCGGGAAAGCCTTCTTTTGAGCTTAGCGGTATCGCTGCTGCCCGTTTGCTGAAGATCACACCGGAAGGCCTGGTTGCACGCGTCGATCTGTCGCTGACGGACGAGCCGCCCATGGCGCAGGCTTTTGTGGTGATTTCCGCCGAAGTGCCGGGTTTAAGGGATAAGGCGGGAGGTTAGCCGTCGCTTGCCGTACTCTTGGGAATCCGGCATACATGGCCTCTTGCCGCCCGCAATCGCGGACAGCCGACGACGTTACCCTGTCGTCCGAACCTGTTCTGATAATATTGTCACCGCGCCCCCTGGAGTATCATGCGGGAATTCATCAAGACGCTTGTCTATGCAATCCTGATTGCTGTTGGCTTCCGAACCATCGCTTACGAGCCGTTCAACATTCCGTCGGGATCGATGTTCCCGACCTTGCTCGTTGGCGATTATCTGTTTGTATCCAAGCCGTCCTACGGCTTCAGCCGGCACTCTCTTCCCTTCTCCCCGCCATTGTTCGAGGGCCGCATCCTGTTCACCGCGCCAGAACGTGGCGACGTGGCTGTGTTCAAGAAGCCGACGGATGAGGCAACGGACTATATCAAACGGGTGATTGGTCTGCCGGGCGATCGGGTGCAGATGAAGCAGGGCCGTCTCTATATCAACGGAGAGATGGTTGAGCGCCGCCGGATCGAAGACTATGTGATGACCGATCCATATGGCCGGATGGCGACCATCCCGCAGTTCATCGAAACCCTGCCGAACGGTGTCGAGCACCGGATTCTGGAAGCCATGGGTAATCGGGCACAGCTCGACAATACCGAAGAGTTTCAGATCCCGGAGGATTTTTACTTCATGATGGGCGATAATCGGGACAATTCGCTCGACAGCCGCGATAGTTCGGTCGGTATGGTTCCGGTTGATAATTTTGTCGGGCGTGCTGAAATCCTGTTCTTCTCGACCGATGGAAGCGCACGGTGGTACGAGATCTGGAATTGGCCGTTTGCCACAAGATTCAGCAGGTTGTTCAAAGTCATTGAGTAACCAACAGATGGAAAGTGATCTTTCAGAACTCGAGGTAATCCTCGGGCATACTTTTGGTCATAGCGACGTTTTGCGGCGGGCTGTAACCCACGCGAGCGCGGAGCCGCGGGCCTGGAACGCCTATGAGCGGCTGGAATTTCTCGGTGACAGGGTGCTGGCACTGGTCATGGCCGAGCACCTGCTGGACCGTTTCCCGCATGAGCGGGAAGGGGCTATCGCGAAGCGTCATGTCGGGCTTGTCCGGCGTGAAGCTTTGTCGGAGATCGCCCGGCAGATCGGCCTCGGCCGCTTCCTGATTGTCTCTCGCGGCGAGACCGAAGCCGGCGTCAGGGAAAGCGAGACGATCCTTTCCGATGCCATGGAAGCGGTGATCGGGGCGCTCTATCTCGATGGCGGGCTGGAGGCGGCCCGGCGGTTCATCCTGCAGGGCTGGAACCCGCTTGTCGAAGCAGAGCTGCGGCCGCCACAGGATGCGAAGACAACGCTGCAGGAATGGGTGCAGGCGCGGAAGATCCCGCTGCCGGCCTATGACACGGTTGGCCGGGACGGCCCGGCACACGCCCCGGAATTTACGATCAGGGTCTCGGTCCAGGGGTATGGCGAGACAACCGGAACCGGTAAATCGAAGCGCATCGCCGAACAGGATGCCGCAGGCAAGATGATTGCGAAACTGAATGGCTGATACATTGCTCGACGGCACGGAGATCGGGACACGGGCGGGATTTGTCGCCGTTGTCGGCGCGCCGAATGCCGGTAAATCGACCCTGGTAAACAGGCTGGTTGGCTACAAGGTCTCCATTGTCACCCGCAAGGTGCAGACCACACGGACTCGCATTCGTGGTGTCTGCATGCATGGCGACACCCAGGTTGTGTTTGTCGACACGCCGGGCATTTTCGAGCCGAAGCACCGGCTTGACCGGGCCATGGTACATGCCGCCTGGGAAGGCGCGGGCGACGCGGATCTTGTCGTGCTCATGGTCGACGCCTCCCGCAAGAAGGTCGACGAGGATACTCGCCGCATCATTGCCGGGCTGCAGAAGACCCAGCGCAAGGTCATTCTTGTTCTGAACAAGATCGACGATACGGCCCGTGAGGCCCTGCTGCCCTTCGCGGCGGAGCTCGCTGAAACCGGTATCGCCGAAGAGACCTTCATGATCTCCGCCGAGAATGGCGACGGTTGTGACGATCTGCTGAAATATCTGGCGGGCCGGATGCCGCCTGGTCCTTTCCTCTATCCGCCGGACGAGGTGACGGATCTGCCGCTGCGCCTGCTTGCGGCGGAGATTACCCGCGAGGAAGTGTTCAACCGCCTGCACCAGGAGCTGCCTTACGCGGCAACTGTGGAAACCGAGAGCTGGGTTGAGAAGGAAGACGGCAGCGCGGTCGTCAACCAGGTGATCTTCGTGCAGCGTGACGGTCAGAAAAAGATCGTTCTTGGCAAAGGGGGGACGATGGTGAAATCCATCGGCGCAGCCGCCCGCCGCCAGATGCAGGAAATATTCGACAAGCGCATTCATCTTTTCGTGTTCGTGAAGGTGCGCGAAAACTGGATCGACGATCCGGAACGCTACCGTGAATGGGGCCTTGATCCGAACGCCTGAGTTTTTGCTATGGTGGATGGGTGTTTGTCGGCGTTCTCAGGGAAGTATATTTCTCAATGCGCTTAGTTAACTCCCGTGGATAGCCTGCGTCACCAGATCTGGCGGCAACTCGACATTGAAGCCCGTCCGGGGCACACGATGTCTCTCGTGAACAGGGCATTGGTTGTCGCTATTCTGGTTTCCGTTGCGGCGGTGGTCCTGGAAACGGAACCGACAATCCGTTCCGGAGCGCCGGTGCTGTTCATCTCTCTGGAGCAGTTTTTCGGATGGCTGTTCGTAACGGAATATCTGGCGCGGCTCTGGTCCGCCGGGGAGCGTAAGGAATATTCGGGTCTAACCGGGCGCCTCAAATACGCCGCGACACCGGTCGCCCTGATTGACCTGCTGGCCGTCACTCCCTTCCTGCTGGCGCCCTTCATTGACTCGATGGATGGAACGGCCTTCTACGTGTTGCGTCTGATGCGGCTGTTCCGTGTGCTCACCTTGGCGCGGACGGGGCCGTTTACCACGGCTGCACGTCAGATCTGGCATGGCATTGTCGACCGGCGGTATGAGCTGGCCTTCAGCAGTCTGGTCGCCTTTGCCATGATGATTGTCGCGGCAACCTTGCTGTATGTCGCGGAGCGGGATGTGCAGCCAGAGGCGTTCGGCAGTATCCCGCGGGCCATGTGGTGGGCCATCGCAACTCTGACCACTGTCGGGTATGGCGATGTCTATCCGGCAACGATACTGGGGAAAATATTGGCGGGCCTGGTTGCGCTCTCCGGCATAGGGCTTGTTGCCATGCCGGCTGGTATCCTCGCCTCCGCGCTTTCGACCGCCTACCAGGAACGCAAGGCACGCCGTGGGCGGGACGAGGCTGCGGCCGGTCCGGCTCCGGAAAGTGAAAGACACCAAAGCGAAGGGCATCAGCGTGGAATGGACTGACGAAGGTATTGTTCTGTCGGTCCGGCCGCATGGTGAAAGTGCGGCCGTGGTCACGTTGATGACCGAGGCGCACGGGCGTCACGCCGGGTTGATGCGTGGGGGGGCATCGGCGCGCTACAAGGGGATGTTGCAGCCGGGAAACGCCGTTCGGGCCGTTTGGCGCGCGCGTCTGGCGGAGCAGCTCGGAAGCTATTCCCTGGAGCTGGGGGAAAGCCATGCGGCCGACCTGTTCGACGATCCCCTGAAGCTGTCGGGCCTTTCGGCTGCCTGTGCCGTTGCCGACCGGGCCTTGCCGGAGCGCGAGCCGCATCCGGCGGTTCATGCCGGACTGGAGGCATTGATCCAGGCGATGCGGAACGAGGCGCTGGGCGATCTTTGGATTGCGGTATATGTGCGCTGGGAGCTGGGCGTTCTGGCCGAACTCGGATACGGGCTCGATCTTTCAAGCTGTGCCGCGACGGGCAGCAATGATCAGTTGGCCTATGTCAGTCCGCGCACCGGCCGTGCGGTCTCTCTTTCCGCCGGGGAACCCTATCGCGAAAAGCTTCTGTCCATGCCGGATTTTCTGATAGGCAGGGGGGACGGGGCGATAGCGGATTTGTTGAAGGGGCTGGATCTTACCGGTCACTTTCTGGAGAAGAATCTGTTTAATACTCAGGGAGAGCAGAACCCGGCATCGCGCACCCGTTTCCGGGACCGGATAGAGTCGCTTGCTCCGCCCGCCCCGTCTGAACTTATTGATTGAAAATACCCGGTTTCGAGCCTTGGCCGCGTCAGCAGACTTGGAACCGGAACCACGCTCGCATACAATATCTGGCGTCCAGAATCATGAAGGTCCACTAAATCCATGCTACCTGACATTCGGGATACCGGCCTCGCCGAGGCGCTGAGCGAACGTTATCTGGCCTATGCCATGTCGACCATCATGTCCCGCTCGCTGCCGGATGTGCGCGACGGGCTGAAGCCGGTCCACAGGCGTCTGCTGTTTGCCATGCGCCAGCTCAGGCTCTCTCCGAACGAGTCCTTCAAGAAGTCAGCCCGCGTGGTCGGCGATGTGATGGGTAAGTTCCACCCGCACGGCGATTCGGCGATCTACGATGCCATGGTCCGTCTGGCGCAGGATTTTGCCGTTCGGTATCCGCTGGTCGACGGTCAGGGGAATTTCGGCAATATCGATGGCGATAACGCGGCGGCCATGCGCTACACGGAAGCGCGCATGACCGAGGTCGCGGAACTGCTGTTGCGCGGGATCGACGAGGAAGCGGTCGATTTCCGCCAGACTTATGACGGCGAGGGCAGCGAGCCGCTGGTGCTTCCGGCTGCTTTCCCGAACCTGCTGGCGAACGGCTCGCAGGGCATTGCCGTTGGTATGGCGACCAACATTCCGCCGCATAATGTGGAAGAGCTCTGCGACGCCCTGCTGCACCTGATCAAGTATCCCGAAGCGCGCATCGAGACGCTGGTCGACATGATCCCGGGGCCGGACTTCCCGACCGGCGGCATGCTGGTGGAAGATCGTGCGGCGGTGATCGAGGCCTATCGTACCGGACGCGGCAGCTTCCGGCTCCGGGCCAAGTACGAGGTCGAGAAGCTCAAGAACGGCACTTACCAGATCGTCATCACCGAGATTCCGTATCAGGTCCAGAAATCCCGTCTGATCGAGCGGATGGCGGAATTGATGCAGGCCCGCAAACTGGCGTTGCTTGGGGATATTCTCGACGAGTCGGCAGCGGACGTCCGGGTCGTGCTTGAGCCGAAGAACAGGAATGTCGATCCGGCTGTCCTGATGGAGAGCCTCTACAAGTTCACCGATCTCGAGATCAAGTTCAGCCTGAACCTCAACGTGCTCGATGCGGACCAGACACCGCGCGTCATGTCCCTGCCGGAAACGCTGCGGGCGTTCCTGGATCATCGCCATGAGGTACTGATCCGGCGCTCCAAGTTCCGCCTCGGCAAGATCGAGGACCGGCTGGAAGTGCTGGCGGGCTATCTGATCGCCTTCCTCAATATCGATGAAGTGATCCGGATCATCCGTGAGGAGGATCACCCGAAAGAGGAAATGATCCGCCGCTTCGAGCTGACCGAGCGTCAGGCCGAAGCCATCCTCAACATGCGCCTGCGCAGCCTGCGCAAGCTGGAAGAAATCGAGCTCCGCAAGGAGTTCGAGGAACTGACCGCGGAAAAGCAGGACATCGAAGCCTTGCTGGGTGACGAGGGTTTGCGCTGGAAGACGGTGGCTGGCGAAGTTTCAGAGATCCGCCGGACCTTCAGCAAGCAAACAGCGCTTGGCCGCCGCCGGACCGAAATCGGCTCTGCACCCTCCGATGTCGAAGTCCCGATGGAAGCCATGGTCGAGCGTGAGCCGATCACCGTGATCTGTTCGGACAAGGGCTGGATCCGTGCCATGAAGGGGCATATCGCGGACGATGCCGACCTGAAATTCAAGGAAGGCGACGAGGGCAAATTCCTGGTTCGGGCGGAGACGACGGACCGGATTCTGATTTTTGCCAGCGATGGTCGCTTCTTCACCATCATGGCGGACAAGCTGCCTCGTGGCCGTGGCCATGGAGAACCGCTGCGCCTGATGATCGACCTCGATAATGACGAGGAGATCGTCGACATCCTGCCGCATCGCAAGGGGCAGCGCCTGTTGCTTGCCTCCAGCGACGGTCGTGGCTTCATCGTGAATTCCGATGATCTTCTGGCTCAGAAGAAGGCGGGCAAGCAGGTGCTCAACCCGGCAACCGGGGCCAAGGCGCAGATCTGTCTGCCGGTCGAGGGCGAGCTGATCGCGATTGTTGGCACCAACCGGAAGCTGCTGATCTTCGAGGCGTCTGAAGTGCCGGAGATGGCCCGTGGCAAGGGCGTCATCCTGCAGCGCTACAAGGACGGCAGGCTCGGTGACGTGACCTTTCTGAAGGCGGAAGAGGGACTGAGCTGGGAGCAGACCGGTGGCCGGACGCGGACGGAAACGGATCTGACCACATGGCGCGGCAAGCGGGCCGGTGCCGGTAAAATGCCGCCGAACGGTTTCCCGCGGCCGGCGCGGTTCACCTAACCGGCTGAGGGCGGGACGGTCGAGGTTTCCGCCTCGACCCAGCCTTCGGGTGTCAGTAGCTCGTAAGGCCGGTATTTGGTTTTGTAGGCCATCTTCCGGCAATCCGGGATCCAGTAGCCGAGATAGACATAGCCGAGGCCCTGGGCCTTCGTGCGCTCGATCAGATCAAGCACCATGTAGGTGCCGAAGCCGCGTGTGCTGTCCGCCGTATCGAAATAGCTATAGACGGCGGACAGGCCGTCCTCCTGCTCGTCCACCAGCATGATTGCCGCCAGTTCCCCGGCCGTATCGCGATACTCGATCAGGTAGGTTTCGATGGGCGAGCGTTCGACCATTTCCGCATAGTCGGCGAAATCCATCATCGCCATCTCGCCGTCGCCGTGCCGGCCTTGCTGATAGGCCTGAAATAACCGGAACTGCTCACGTGTGGCGATGGCCTGAACCGGCCGCGCCGTGAGATCCGCATTGCGTTTCAGCAGCTTGCGGAAGGTCCTGGACCAGCGGAAATCGGCACAGCGAACACGGACAGGATTACAGGCGTTGCAGCCGGGGCAGGCCGGTCTGTAGGTCAGGTGCTGGGTGCGCCGGAAGCCGGCTTTCGCCAGGGAGTCGTGCGCAAGCTGGCCGCGGCGGCTTGAAATATCCGCAATCAGGCGTCGCTCGGTCTTGCCCGGAAGATAGGGGCAAGGCATAGGCAGCGTATGGAAGAACGCCAGCGGGCGGGCTCGAAGATTGTCAAACATGCGTGGGGATTAGCCTCCGGACCGTATTGGCGGCAGGGCTGAGCCGGTATCGGGTGCGATGGTGATTGGTGGCGGAAGCGTGGTCTCCAGAGGCTGGACGGCGGGTTGCCCGGAGGCGACCGCGTCTGCCGCCTGATCGCTGAAATCCTGCTTCAGAAGAACGATGCTGATCCGCCGATTGCTGGGCGATGTCGGGTCGTTCGGCTCGATCGGGTCGGTATCGGCCATGCCGACGACCTGGGCGACACGGCCGTCGGGAATACCGTTTGCGATGAGGGCGCGCCGGCTGGAGAGCGCGCGGTCGGCGGACAGCTCCCAGTTCGTATAGGTCGCCCCTTCGGGGAAGGGGCGGGAATCCGTATGGCCGGAAATCTTGATCTTGTTGGGCAGCTTGCTGATGATTTCGGATACCTTGGCGAGCAGCTTACGGGTCTGCTCGAACATGTCGGCACTGCCTAGCGGGAACAGGGCGACTTTCTCCTGGTCGAGCAACTGGATGCGCAAACCTTCGGGTGAATGGTCGATCTGCAGACTGTCCGCGATTTCCTTCAGCTCAGGATCGTTTGAATCCTCAATGGCCTTGCGCAGCATCTTCTCGGCCGAGGCGAACTGGGCGGCTTCACGCTCTTCCAGCAGCTTTTCCAGCTTTTCCGCGCTAATCAGGCCTTCCGCATCGTCGTCACTGCCAAGACGGGATTCGATGTTTTCCGGATCGTCCGAATCAGCATCGAGGGATTCCGTGTTTTCCGCCTGCGGGCGGGCCACCTGCGGCGTGCTGATCATCGGTGGTGAGGAGGCGGATTTCAGTGCGCCGGGCACGGTGATGGAGGTGCCGCCGAGCACGCCACCGGAGCCGCTTCGCGTCGAGCGCGAGATCGCCGTCGGGTCGAAATAGTTGGAAATGCCCATCTTCTGTTCCTCGGTCGTCGCGTTCAGCAACCAGAGGAGCAGGAAGAAGGCCATCATCGCGGTCACGAAGTCGGCATACGCGACTTTCCAAGCGCCGCCATGGTGCCCGCCATGTCCGCCTTTTTTGACCTTCTTGATGATTATAGTGGCGTGGTTGTCCAAGCTTTCGTCTTCCCGATTGGCGCGCGGCTAGCCTTGAGCCATGCCGCTGTTTGCGTTCTGCATGCCTGTATCGGTCCGTACTAGACCGGTGGCAAGGCCGCGACGGCTTCCTCCACCTCGAAGAAAGACGGACGGTCCTTGGACATCAGGGTTTTGCGGGCGAATTCAACCGACACTGCCGGGGCATAGCCGGAGACATGGGCCAGCAACCCGGCCTTGATGCAGCCCAGATATTTCGCGTCGGCATTCAATGCCCCGCCCATGGTCGCGGCCAGGGGGCTGACGAAGCCGTAGGCGAGAAGAATGCCGAGGAAGGTTCCGACCAGCGCGCCGCCGATGAGCTTGCCGAGCACTTCCGGCGGCTCCGTAATGGAGCCCATGGTTTTGATGATGCCGAGCACGGCGGCAACAATCCCGAGAGCCGGGAAGCCGTCGCCCATGGTCTGGAACGCGCTGACAACCGCGGCATCCTCGGCATGATGGGTTTCCAGCTCCTCGTCGAGCAGGTCCGCAAGTTCATGCGGGTTGTCGGTGCCGAGCGTCATCATGCGAAGATAGTCGCAAAGGAAATCAAGCGCATGATGGTCGGACGAGAATTTCGGGAAAGCCTGGAAGAGCGAACTGTCCTCCGGTCTTTCGATATGGGATTCGATGGCGAGCATGCCCTTTGTCTTCGCGAGTTTGAAAATCGCGTACATCAGACTGAGCAGTTCGAGATAGTCGTCCTTTGAGTATTTCGGGCCCTTCAGGGCGGCGCCGAAGCCGCGTCCGGCCTGGCCCAGGACGTGTTTCGGGTTGGCGACAATGAAGGCGCCGACACCGGCACCGCCGATGATGACAAGCTCAAAAGGCTGCCACAGCGGTCCGAGTTTGCCGCCCATGGCCATGTAGCCACCAATCACGCAGACGATGACGACAACCCATCCGATGATCACCAGCATGTGACGCTCTCCACCCGGTAATGGTCCCAGAACGCATTTCGGGAAACATTCAAAGCCTAATATCCCTCAAATTTCGGTTATTTGTAAACAACAAGGGGTAAACAATTGATTTACCGGCGGCTTTGGGCCATGTCAGCCGGTGAGGTTTTCGCCGGTAACGGACCAGCCATCGGCGGATTTCCGGTAAAGTGAGGAGCTGTGCAGGTATGTCAGTGAATTCGGATCAATTCCGCGACGTGATGGGGCGCTTCGCCACGGGGGTGACTGTGGTGACCACCGCAAATCAGGGACGCCTCGACGGATTTACGGCCAGTTCCTTCTCGTCCGTGTCGCTGGAGCCGCCGCTGGTGCTGGTGTGTATCGGCAAGGATGCGACCTGTCATGACGCGTTTTCCGACGGCGGTTGTTTCGCGATCAATATTCTGACCGCCGATCAGGCCGAGCTGTCCGTGCGTTTCAGTTCCGATGTCGGCGATCGCTTTGACGGTGTGGAGCACGAGCGCTGGGTCACCGGGGCGCCAATTCTGGAGGGAGCGCTCGCGGCCATCGATTGCACGCTGCATGCGAAGCACGAAGGCGGTGACCACACAATTCTTGTCGGGCGGGTTGAACGGCTCGGTCCCATTCGGGAAGAGACCGAGCCGCTGATTTATTATCGAGGCTCCTACCGCGCGATCTCCTGATCTCACAGAGAGGCCCGTTCTTCCCCGGACCCTAGAGATATTGTCCTTCCGCGAGGCCTCAGAGAGGCCGTCCTTCCATAGCCATGTTGCTCATGACGCTGGTCTTCAGGCCCGCGGCGTCGAGCGCAGCGATGATTTCCAGCACGTGATCCGGATTGCGGGTCTCTATCAGCACTTCCAGTTCCGCCTGTTTGATCGGCACGTCCTGGAACATCCGCTGGTGATGCACTTCAACGATGTTCGCGCCCGAGCGCCCGATCAGCCCCGCGACCCGGGCGAGCGTTCCGGGCTGGTCCCTGATGTCGATCCGCAGACGGGCGAGGCGGCCATGACGGGTCAGACCGCGCAACAGCACCGTTGCCAGCATGCGCTGGTCGATATTGCCGCCGCAGATCACGCTGGCGACCCGTTTCCCGGCAAAACGCTCCGGCATCTTGATCATTGCCGCGATACCGGCGGCACCCGCGCCTTCTGCGACCAGGTTCTGGTGCTCGGCGCAGCCATTGACGGCGCGCTCGATCTCGGTCTCGTTAACCAGAATGATATCGTCGACCAGGGAGGAGCAGATTTCCTTGGTCATGGCGCCGGGAATTTTAACAGCAATGCCTTCGGCCAGGGTTTCGCTGCCATATTGGGGCGGAAGGTCACGCAAGGCGCCATGCATGGACGGGAACAGCTCTGACTGAACCCCGATGACTTCTATGGCCGGATTGAAAGCCTTGGCGGCGATCGCCATGCCGGAAATCAGCCCGCCGCCACCGATGGGCACCACCAGTGTGTCGATGTCTTCTGCATCCTGCATCAGCTCGAGACCGGCGGTCCCCTGACCGGCGATGATCATCGGGTCGTCATAGGGATGGATCAGCACATATCCATGCTCGGCGATCAGTTCCTCGACCTTGTCCCGGCTCTCGGAGAGAGTGTCGCCGAACTGGATCACCTCGGCGCCGTAATTGCGGGTCTTCTCAACTTTGGTGAACGGTGTTGCCGCCGGCATCACGATGGTCGAATGAATGCCAAGAGCCGTCGCATGGTAGGCCACGCCTTGCGCGTGATTCCCGGCGGACATGGCGATGACGCCGCGAGCGCGTTCTTCCGCGCTCAGGCTGAACAGCTTCACATAGGCCCCGCGCGACTTGAATGACCCGGTGATCTGCAGATTCTCGAGTTTCAGCGTCAAGTCTATCCCCAGCGCCTGTCCGAGCGCCGGTGCGGAAATGGATGGAGTTCGAAGAATTTTACCGCTCAGCTGTTTCTGAGCCTTTTCAATATCTTCGAATGTAACAGGCAAGGTCATCTCGATGCTCCAGTAAGATCGGCCGGATTATTGCATGACGATCCGCTCACCGTAGTGTGTTCATTTGACGCTGATTTGACTCCCGGCTCCCGTCGGAGCGTGATAGGAATCCGATTATACGGGGAAGGGCTAGTTAGCGCCGTTCTTGGAGAGAATTAAGGGACTCACCGGGAACGCAGTGTTGTTGGAGGGACATCAAATGTCCTGCCTTGGCCGTATTGTTATTCCTGCCTTGTTTTGCCTCGCCATTGCGGGAGCGCCGGTGCTTGGTGCCGCCGATGATCTTGGTGAGCGGCAAAGCGCCTGGTATTTCCTTGGTGCCTCAACCGACCGTTATGGCAATGAGGAGCAGGACCAGCCGGGCTTTTCCAGTGAGACGGAGCGGCGCAGCCTGGATGATTTCCGGACTGGCGAGCGCTATCAGTTTTCCCTCCGCTATACGGATCTTGGTGAGCCGGCCGGTCAGATTGGTCTTGGCCGTGGGCCGGATCCCTATGGGGCCGGTGACGTGCTATCGATCTCTCTCGGCCATTCCTTCGACCTTGGTGAAGACTGGTGGGTACGTCCCCATGTGGTGGCCGGTCTTGGACTGGCCTATGGCACTGGCCTTGATCGTCAGGAAGAAATGTCGCCATCCTTCGAGCTTGGCGTCGGCGCATCCTATGAAATCTCGGATAGCTGGGACTTCTTCACGGAATACCGTGCGTTCTATACCCGGACGGCGCAGCCAAGCCTGAGATCCCAGGAAGACGATTCCGGCTTCGCGCAGAATTTCATGCTCGGCGCCCGGTTGCGCTTCTGAAATCAGCTATTCGGGTCGCAGCGTCAGGATATGCGCGCCCGGATCGGGAATGCCGTTCAGGGGCCTGTAACGGCCATCCGCCCAATCCTCGGCTTGATCATGATAATATTCGGAGAACGGGTTTCCTGACTGTCCAAGGGACAGGCTGAACAGGGACTCGTCCAGATCAGCAAGATCATAGACCGCGCGCAGGCCGGCTCCATGAACGTGATGGAAGCTGAAATCCGTCTCGCTGATGCGGATGCTGGGGCCGCCCCGGTTCACGGTGAAATCACCTCCGTCCGTTGCGATCTCCGTTCCGAGCAGGCTATCGATCTGCGGGATTCGGGACCAGAGCAGATGCTGGAACTTGGCCGTATGGCTTTTTCCCCAGCGCCAGGATGAAGCGTCCTGACCGTATTTGGTGGTCAGCCGCGCCACGGCTTCCTGCAGGCTTTCCCTTATCAGGGTGGCGCAGGGCTCGACATTGTCGGTGCGGATATCGTCGCACCAGCTTGTATCGCCGGTCAGCACGGCCCGGAACATATGCGGATAGGGACGGCGGTACTCCCCGATCAGGTCTCCGAGATCGTCGCCGAAAATTCTCTGGTGCAGCAGTGCGGTCCAGAGACTGTAGATCAGGGGCTCGGCCCGGTTCCGGTTCATCGTGCCATCCCAGGCACGGAGCCGTTCCGCCGCGTCCAGTTCTGCCGGGGTCAGCAAGTCAGGCTTGAGACGCTCCAGGAGCAGGGCGCTCACTTCCCTGGCGGCGGTTGAAAGCGCGTCCATCTGCAGGGCGACTTGCTGCGCCGTCGTCGCCGCATCGCTCATCGCTTCTATGCGATCCCGAATCCGGTCAGCGCGGACAGGCGGCTCGGCTGTTGGTCCGAGATAGAGAGCGGGATCGCGCGGCGCGACCCTGTCGTTCGCCTGAACGACGAGCCCATCGTCCGGATTGAAGGTCAGTGGCAGGCGCGATGGAACAACCCAGCCTTGCCAGTCCGCATCCGGGTCCAGTCCATCCGCGGGCAGCATGCCGCTGCCGCCGCGTGCCGGCACCCGGCCGGCGAATGCGAGGGCAATGTTGCCGTCCCGGTCCGCGAGCGTGACGTTTTGGGCCGGACCGGAAAATTTTTCGAGTGCGGCAAGGGCTTCGGGGAGCGTCCGGGACCGGTTGAGTTCCAGCACCCCCTCCGGGCCGGTGTCTCCGGGCAGAAAAGACGGGGAGGCTAGGGCTATCACGGTTTTCTCGTCGTTACGCTTCGCACTATTCAGGGTGTCCGATATCACCGGCCCATGGCGGGTCGAGCGGAATGTCTCCGTCACCTCCCGCGATCCGATGCGGAATGTCTCTGCCCGGGTCTCGAAAGGCCGGCTGCCGGATGGCGTCAGATAGCGGGCCGGATCGGCCGGATCGACGGTCTCGATGAACAGGTCCTGGGTATCGACATGGGGCGTGGTGAAGCCCCAGGCGACGTTTCCGTTATGCCCGAGCACCATGAAAGGCACGCCCGGAACAGTCGCCCCTGCAAGGATGCCGGAGGGTGTTTCAATACGGGCCAGATACCAAAGATTTGGGTTGGTCAGATGCAGGTGCGGGTCGTTCGCCAGCAGCGGCTTGCCGCTTGTGGTGCGATCACCGGAGAGAGCCCAGGCATTGGACGCACCACCGGGAGAAAGCTCGAACGGCAAGGCCGCTGCAAATTGCCGGGCAATACCAAGCATGCCGGGAGCAAGAGCGCTTTCACGCAGGTGCGGAACCGCAGGCAGCGTGCCGTCCGCATCCTGATAAAGAAAGGCGATTTGTTCGGGGGTGAGGCCGGTTTCCAGCATGCGCAGGCGCGCAAGCTCGCCCGGCCAGTTGCCGCCGAGCTGGAACGCCATGAGCTGCTGCCAGACCAGACTGTCTGCCGGCTTCCAGGGTTCCGGTTCATGGAACAGCACCTCGAATTCTATCGGCAGGGCGCCCTGCCGGTTCGAGAGGTAGGCATTGACCCCGTCCGCATAGCGCTCCAGCACCATTTTCAGGGCTGGCGATGCACGCTCATAGGAGGCCTCGGCTAGCCGATAGAAACCGAAACCCCGGGTAATCCTGTCGAACGGCAAGACTGTCTCGCCGATGGATGCCGAAAGCGTGCCGACCATTTCCGCCATGCGCCCGGCGCCGAGGCGTCGCATGGATTCCATCTGCCAGAGCCGGTCCTGGGCGTGGGCATAGCCGAGGGCGAAATAGGCATCTTCATCGGAGGCCGCACGGATCACCGGCACGCCGACGGAATCCCGGGTAACGGTAACGGGGGCGGAGAGACCGGGTAGATTTATCTCTCCATCGATTTCCGGCACGGACCCGCTCAGCCAGATAAGCAGAGCGGCACAGCCGAAATTCAGCCCCACAAAGACAAAGAGAAGGCCGAGTCCAAGACGTTTTCCCCATCCCAGCATCGGCCTTCTCCTATTCGATTACGCTATAATACCCTTATCAGGGACGCGCTTATCAGGTCTTGTTGAAGATGATGGTCTTCTTCTTGGTGAAATGCTCCAGCATGGCTTCCAGCGTGGCTTCCTTGCCGATGCCGGACTGTTTCACACCGCCATAGGAAAGACCCGGTTGCACCACGAGGTTCTGGTTCACCTGAACGAAGCCTGCCTGCAGCTTCTCGGTGAAGTTCAGCGCTGCTTTCAGGTCGTTGGTCCAGACCGTGGCGGCAAGGCCGTAATCGCTGTCGTTCGCGGCGGCGAGCACTTCCTCTTCGTCAGTCCATTTGATGACGCAGGTCACCGGGCCGAAGATTTCCTCCCGGGCCAGCTTGCTGTCGTTCGTCATGCCGAGGAACACCACCGGGCGGACGAACAGGCCGTCCTTGAATTTTTCTTCCGTCGGCATGGCGGAGCATTCGATGGCTTCCGCACCGGCCTCGCCCTTGCCGTGATCGATATAGGACTTCACCTTGGCGAACTGCTCCGGCGAGATGATGGTGCCGATATCGGTCTTCTCGTCCAGAGGATCCCCCATCACCATGGCATCGACCTGCTCGCGCAGCTTGGCGACGAATTCGTCATGCACGTCGGCATGGACGAACATGCGGCTGGCGGCGGTGCAGCTCTGACCCTGGCGGGTGAAACGCATGCCGGTGACGGCGCCGCCGATGGCCTTGTCGATGTCGGCATCCTTCATGACGATCATCGGGCTCTTGCCGCCAAGCTCCAGGGTAACCGGGATCAGCTTGTCGGCGGCCGTCTTGTAGACGATCTTCCCGGTCTCGACGGAGCCGGTGAAGGTGATCTTGCCGACCTTCGGATGGGCGACCAGCGGGGCGCCGCATTCCGGGCCGTAACCGGACAGCATGTTGAAGCAGCCGGCAGGCAGCACGGAAGCCAGGATCTGGCAGACGCGCAGCACGGTCAGCGGTGCTTCCTCGGCGGACTTCACCACCACGGTGTTACCTGCGACCAGTGCCGGAGCGATTTTCAGCGCCATCAGCAGCAGCGGCACGTTCCACGGAATGATCGCACCGACAACGCCGACCGGCTCGCGCACGGTGATGGTCAGCATGTCCGGATGGTGCGGAACGGTTTCGCCCTTGAGCTCGGAAGCGAGGCCGGCATGGAACAGGAAGGCGTCAGCCAGGATCGAGGCTTCGACCCGGCTTTCCGTGCGCAGGGCCTTGCCGGTTTCCAGCGCGATCAGGCGGCCGAGTTCCTCGACATGGTCCATCAGGACCTCGCCGCATTTATGGATCAGCGCGCCCCGGTCCCGGGCCCGCATCTTGCCCCATTCCTTCTGCGCCGCTGCGGCATCCTCGACCGCGAGATTGACGTCGGCCTCGTCGCCTTCGGCGCCATAGCCGATGACGGTTCCGGTGGCCGGATCAATGACCTCGAAGCTGTTGCCGGAGGAGGCCGGGACCAGCTTGCCGCCGATCAGGTGACGGCCGGACAGGGCCTTCGCCAGCGCGTAGGGATCGGTGTTCGGGGTGAGGGCAGGCTCGCTCGAGAAATCGAGCTCGTTGCGCATCAGATTCATAGTCCAAGCTCCTTGAGGATGCGTTCGCGGTCCTGATCCAGGTTCGGTGACGGAACGCGGGTCTTCGGATCGTCGAATGCGGTCAGTTTGATCGGATTGCCGACCACTTTCATCGGGCCGGTGACAGGGTCATCCACATCAACAATCATGTTGCGGGCGGCGGCCTGCGGATATTCGGCGGCCTGACCGACATCGTTGATCGGCCCGTTCGGCACGCCGACCTCGTCAAGGACGGCACCCCAATGTTCGGTCGTCCCGGTTTTCAGGATCGCCTCGATCTCGATCTTCAGATGTGGCTGGTTCTGGGCACGCAGGTCGTTGGTGGTGTAGCGCGCGTCCTCTTTCCATTCCGGCTTGCCAAGGCCGTCGGCCATCTTGTGGAACAGCGAGTCGTTGCCGGCGGCAATGATGATGTAGCCATCCTCGGTCTCGAACGCCTCGAACGGCGTGATCGAGGGATGCCGGGCGCCGAGCGGACCCGGCGCGGTGCCGGAGACGAAATAGCGCATGATGGCGTTTTCCAGCAGGGCGAGCTGGCAGTCGAACATGGAAATGTCGACCTTGGTCGCCTCGCCGGTGCCGGCCCGGTGGAACAGCGCGGACATGGCGCCGATGGCGGCATAGAGGCCGGAGCCGATATCGCCGATGGAGGTGCCGATCCGGGTCGGCGGCGCGCCTTCATGACCGGTCACGCTCATGATCCCGCCCATGCCCTGCACGACCATGTCATAGGCCGGGCGGTACATGTCCGGGCCGGAATGGCCGAAGCCGGAAGCCGAGACATAGATCAGCTTCGGGAATTTCTCGTGCAGCCGCTCCCAGCCGAAGCCGAGCTTCTCCATGGTGCCGGGCCGGAAATTCTCGACGATGATGTCGGCCTTCTCCAGCAACTTGTCGAGGACCGCCTTGTCGTCGTCGTTCTTCAGGTTCAGCGCAATGCTTTCCTTGCCCCGGTTGACCGACTGGAAATAAGCCGACTTGCCGTTGATGAACGGCCCGTAATGCCGCGCGTCGTCGCCGGTTCCGGGCGTTTCCACCTTGATCACCCGGGCGCCGAGTTCGGCCATCATCATCGTGCAATAGGGTCCCGCGAGGATCCGCGAGAGATCGACCACCGTCACCCCGGAAAGGGGACCTCCTGACGCTGCCATGCGCTTGTTCCTTTGTGAATTAACTCAGAGATCTGGTGGGGATTTGTAAGGGATTGAAAAGGTCCCGGCAAGCCGGGCTCCGGCAAGAATGCTATCCCCAATAGCGACCGGTCGTACCGACGATTATCGTGATCCAGCCCAAGCCAAGATTGATGGCGACGATCATCCGGATGCGGTTAAGCCGCGCTCCTGCCGTCGGGAAGTCCTGTGCATCGACCGCACGGCGGAACTTGAGCCATTCGGCGAAATAGAGATGGCCGAACAGGCCCATCATCAGAAATCCGGTCAGGTTCATGATGTGGATATGCATGCCGGCTCCGGCGAAGCCGCCGAATTCCATGAAGATCATCCAGTAACCGCTGGCGATCAGCAGCACGATGTCCATGGTGACATACCGGAAGAAACGGGCGAAGACGGAACGCCACAGGCGCAGTCGGTCGGGTGCGTGCTCCAGCGTGCCCATGGAGGGCCGCAGGCAGGTATAGGCGAAGAACATGCCGCCGACCCAGATCACCGCCGAGACGATGTGGATGGCGAGGGCGATAATCATTGTGTAGGGCATAAGTCTCTCCGTGCTCTCTCTTGTGGAGAGCCTTAGGTCAGGGTGTTTCGCGCTGATAGAGGATGAAAGGCGTCTTGGTGGCGATCCGGTCATAGGCGGAGCGGCCACGATAGTTGAATTCCTGGGTCAGCCAGCGAACCATCGCCCAGCCCTTGTCCTGTGCCATCGCGTCCATCGCCTTGAACAGGGCCTCGAATACGCCCTGGCCGCGCGCGTTCGGATCGACGAACAGGTCGTCGAGGAACCCGCATTCGGCACCGGAGAGTGGGCGCGGCATGGCACGGATATGGGCGAGACCGATGGCCTTGCCATTTGCATCCTCGGCGATCAGACAGTTCAGCACATGGGCCGGATCGTGCAGCCAGCCCCAGACTGTGTCGGCGATTTCGTCTGTCATCTGGGTTTTGTAGAAAGCCGCATAACCGTCATAGAGACGGCGCCAGTCCGCCTTGTGCCGCTCGGCAACCGGAACCACACGGGGTGTTTCGCGTTCCACTGTAGGGTCTCCCACTGAAATGATTGCCGGACCTTATCAGTATCGCGGGCGCGGGCAAGTGGGCTGCGCACTTGACGCATTGCCGGTCGGTGGGAAACTGTCGGCGGGAACAGCAAGCCCTGATGGGGCGAGACCGGGGACCAGACGAGACATGAAACCAGATCAGGGAAGTTTCCCCTTCACCGACGATCACGGCACCATCTGGCTTGCCTTTACGGACTGGGGTAACCGGAAACTACCGCGCACCATGATCTGCGCCCATGGGCTGACCCGCCAGGGCCGCGATTTCGACGCTCTGGCCCGGGTGATCGGCCGTGATATTCGCTGTATCGAGACGGATGTGGTCGGGCGCGGCCGCAGCAACTGGCTGAATAACAAGGACGGTTATAATTTCGAGACCTATCTGCGCCATGCCGATGCGCTGCTGGATTATCGCGGTCTCAGCGAGGTCGAGTGGCTCGGCACCTCCATGGGCGGCATTATCGGCATGCTGCTGGCCTCCCGCGAAGGGACGCCGGTCAAGCGGCTGATTATCAACGATGTGGGTCCTTTCATTCCGAAAGAGGCGCTGGAACGGATAGGGAGCTATGTCGCCGATCCCCCGATCTTCCGGAACCTGAATGAAGCCGGAAACTATCTGCGGGAGACATTGGCCGATTTCGGCGATCTTTCCGATGCGGACTGGTCCGAAATGACCCAGCACAGCGTTATCCGGGAGCCGAACGGGACCTATCGCATGCATTACGATCCGGCCATCGGGGACGCGTTCGAGGGACCGATCCAGGATGTCGATCTCTGGGCCGTCTATGACATGATCCAGTGCCCGACACTGGTGCTGCGCGGGGCCAATTCGGATCTGCTGCCGCGTGATGTGGCAGAGGAAATGACGGAGCGTGGACCGAAGGCCGATCTCATTGAGTTCGAAGGCTGCGGCCATGCACCGGCACTGATGGACGAGGCGCAAATCGGGGCGGTGCATGAATGGCTCATGCAGTTCGAGCCGGTGGAAGAAGATGAAGACGGGGGAGAAGAGCTGTCCGCCACAGAAGGGGATGGGGCATCACGTGACGCTTCCTGACATCCCCTCTTATCCGCCGTTCCAGCCGCGCTTCCCCTGGGTTGGCGGGCATTTGCAAACATTGAGGAGTTTCTTTGTCGGCGGTAAGCCGCGCATCGGCTCCGCCCGGTCGGAGCGACTGATGTTCCGCATGCCGGACGGGACCGGCGATTGCCTGAGCGGGATGCTGGAACAGCCGGTGAAGCCTCTGCCGGATGCGCCACTCCTCGTCATCATTCACGGGCTGACCGGGTGCGAGGATAGTTATCTCGTGCGCGACGCGGCCCGGCATTTCGTGGCTGCCGGATTGTCGGTCTTGCGGCTCAATTTGCGCGGGGCGGGGCCGACGCGGGGCGATTGCACGCAGTCCTATCATGCCGGCCGGACCGGAGATCTGGACGCCGTGCTGGCTCAGTTGCGCGAGACTGGAAGAGCCGACCGTTTCGTGCTTTACGGCGCTTCCCTCGGCGCCAACATGATGCTGAAATATCTGGGAGAACAGACGCGCCCGCATGTCGTGGCCGCCGTCTCCGTCTCCGCGCCGATAGATCTTGCCCGCTCTTCCGAGCGCATCATCCAGCCGCGTAACAAGCTCTATCATCACTGGCTTCTGAAGAGCATGAAGCGCGAGGCGCTGGCGACCCCGGGCCTGTCGGTCACGGAAAGCAAGGCTGTCGCCACTGTACGCACGATTTTTGAATTCGATGAGCGTCATGTCGCGGTACGCAACGGCTTCGAGGGCGCGCGGGACTATTACACGCAAAACTCAGCCAAGAGCTATCTGAAGGGCATCACGACCCCGACGCTGATCATCCATGCCCTCAACGATCCCTGGATACCGGGGGCCGGCTATCTTGATTTCGACTGGTCGGCATCAGCGCGCCTGACACCGCTTCTGCCTCTTGACGGTGGTCATGTCGGTTTTCATGACGCATCGGGGAGTTGGCATCTGCGGATGGCGGAGAAGTTTCTGGAAGAAAAGAACGTGCTTTGAGCCGGGAGACCGGCAGAAAATAAAACCGCAGCCTGCCCTCTCGGGCTGTTCGTTTGCGCCAAAGCGGTGGAATTACCGTAAGCCCCACAATTTATGTTGCATTGCACTCTCGCCACACGCGTGCATAGACTTCTCTGGTAATAAAAGTAAGGAGGCTTCCATGTGCGACATTTGCGTGATGAATTCGGTGAAGGAAAAGATGCTGTCCCGCCGCAATCTCTTCAAAGGCGCGGCCGCGGCTGGTGTGGCCGCCGTTGCCGGTGCGACGCTTTCGGCCCCGCAGGCACTGGCCGGTGGACATAATGCAGTCGAGGACATGACGCATACACTGCATGCGGACTTCCCGACCTATTTTGGCGAGCCGCAATTTTCTTCCGAGCAGAAGTTCAACTTCAAGGAACACGGCTTCAATCTGTTCGAATTCACCGTGAACGAGCATACGGGTACGCATATCGACGCTCCGTTGCATTTCTCCGCGGATGGAATGTCCGTCGACGAAATTCCGGTCTCCAATCTGGTGGCGCCGCTTTGTGTCATCGATATTTCCGCCAAGGCGGAGGAAAGCGCTGACTCACAAGTCACGCCAGCCGATCTGCGAACCTGGATGTACGAGCATGGCGACATTCCCGCCAATGCCTGCGTCGCGATGTATTCCGGCTGGGGAGAGAAGATCGGCAGCTCTGCGTTTCGCGGCTTTGACGGCGCGAAACAGCATTATCCGGGCTTCCATGTCGAAGCGGTGAAAATGCTGATGGAAGAGACCGGCGCGGCCTCAATCGCGGTCGATACGCTGTCGCTCGATTACGGCATGTCCGGTGATTTCGCGACCCACTATGCCTGGCTGCCAAGCGGCCGGTTCGGCATTGAATGCGTCGCAAATCTGGACAAGGTTCCGGCCAAGGGGGCGACTTTGGTTGTCGGTGCGCCAAAACATAAAGGCGGCACCGGCGGTCCGGCCCGGATCTTCGCACTGGTGTGATCGGGAAGCGGTGATAACGGGGCGGTTTCTGGCTTGCTACAGCGCCAGACGTGAATGCGAAACGTCTGGCGCGCCCAGGTTTTCTTCCTGTGACCCGCTCGGGAAGCTGATGATGACCTTGGTGCCGGTGCCGGGCTGACTAAGAATGTCAAAGGTGCCGTTGTGCAGCTTTGTCAGGGCCTCCGCGAGCGGTAGGCCGAGCCCGGTTCCCTCGGCTGCAAGCGATGCATTGCGCGCAACCTGCTGGAACGGTTTCAGCGCGACCTTGATCTCGCTTTCGGTCATGCCGACGCCGGTATCCGTGATGATGAATGTCAATCTTTCGTCGGGTGAATGCGTGACTTCGCATGTGACCGACCCGCCGGTGGGCGTGAACTTGATGGCATTCGAAAGCAGGTTGAGCAGAATTTGGCGGACACGGATGCGGTCGAGCATGGCGAGGAACGGCTCTGTCTCTTGATGTATCAGTTTGATCTCGATCTGCTTGCGGGAAGCAAGGTCTGACATCAGGCGGATACATTCGTTCGCCAGGCTGATACCGCTGGTAGGTGTCCGTTCCAGTTCTTGCTGTCCGTTTTCGATTTTGGCCATGTCCAGGATTTCGCTGACCAATTCGAGCAGATGCTTGCCGCTGACATTGATATCGTCGGCGTACTCTTTGTACTTGGCGGGCAGGTCGCCGAGATAACCGCCGGAAATCAGATCCGAGAAGCCGATAATCGCATTGAGTGGAGTCCGTAATTCGTGACTCATGTGGGTCAGGAATTCTGATTTTGCCTGTCCGGCGGCTTCGGCCTGGGAGCGCTGTTCGTTCGCCGTATTGAGGGCTTTCTGTGTCAATTCGACCTGTTGGCGCAGCGAGGATTCCGTTTCTGCCAGAGAAAGGGCGGTTTTTCGCAAGGCGCGGAGCGGAACGGACCTCAGAAACACATAGAACAGAGCGGCAATACCGCAGGTGAACAAGCTGAACGTCGTGATGTCGCGGATGAACTTTTTCAGCGATAGCCTGATTGCGACATATGCAACCGCCCGCCCGCTTTCCGTTACGGCTATTCGGCTGGTCAGCACGGGGGACAGGATCTCGGGGCCGGTCTCGGCCAGTATTTCTCCGTCAGTGTCCAGAAGGGCCTGATGTGTCGCGTTGTCGGGATTCGCACGTGCCAGCAATTCCGGCAGACGGTGACCGGCATATTTCCATCGGGCGCCGTTTCTGTAGGCGTACCGGGCGACAGTGTTGGCCGATATGGTTGCTTTGTATTCGGCGACTTCCGTGAGTTTCCGGTATTCAAAAAAGCCAAAGACCGTCAGGGGGACGAGCCCAATGACGATGGCCAGCACTATGGCCAGCTTTTCGATCAGTGCGATGAGCTTCATCGGTCTGAGGTTTAAAGACATGAAACGATCTTAGTCAGATGGAGCTGCCCCCATGCTGATGATCATTTTCCGCCCCTCCGGAGATATCATCTCCTGGGCGAGTTTCAGTGCGAGGCGTGTCGGGTCTTTCGGTAGAATGAGGCAGACCCGCAGGGAAAACGGATAGCTCTGATCAGAGACCGTGGCCGCACTGGGCATAACCCCATCTATGGAAACCAGATTGAGATCGAGGTCTTCTGCCTTGATTTGCAGCAACGTCATGATGGCAAGGGAGCCGGAAATTTTGCCAACGAGCCCCGCATTGATCTGATCGCTTGTTCCTATCGCGACATCGGGACGCTTGAAAGCCGCCTCGAATTGTTCTCCGAGGCCAGGAACCTGCGAGGCAAGATAGGGGATCTCTGACCCGCTGCGGGACCGCAGAATGATTTTAAGCTGTGTCCCGTCATTCCATTTGGGCAGGGCGTTCCCATAGATTTCTGGGAGTTCATTCCGGTTGAAATTGCCCGGGGCTGGATGTGTCGTGGCAAAAACCAGTGGCGTGCGCATGCAGTGAGCTTCGTGGAGTCCGTGCGCCTTTTCGGACTCTTTCAGGTTTCGCGCTGAGAATGACGCTCCGATCACACCATCGCGCAGGGCTTTCAGGCCACCTCCGGATCCCATGCTGGGCAGAACGATGACCTTGTCCGCGGGAGAGTCTGCGTGAATCTGACTTCCAAGCTTAGCGGCGATCCCAAGTGCGATGCCTGTGCCGCTGACGTCGATCGTGTCAGCTTGGGCGCCTGTTCCAGAGGATATGGAAGAGATGGTCAGCAATATTCCCGCCGCGAACGGAAGGGAAAATTTATAAATACGCATATGCTCGTCACCCTGCCCTTGACATAACCGCATGGGCGCAGCCCGCCCATGTCCTTTTTCAGGATGGTATAGGGCCCAATGGTTGACGGGTGATTAAGGGGGGCGACTTATTGGGCAAATATCAGGGGCGGGTCAGCCCGCCTTCAACCGCTCCGCCACCTCGATTGCGAAGTAGGTGAGGATGCCATCAGCGCCCGCGCGCTTGAAGCCGAGAAGGCTTTCCACCATGGCCCGTTCCCGGTCGATCCAGCCATTCAGACCGGCAGCGGAGATCATCGCGTATTCGCCGCTCACCTGATAGGCGTATGTCGGCATGGAGAAGGTGTCCTTCACCCGGCGCACGATGTCGAGATAGGGCATGCCCGGCTTGACCATGACCATGTCCGCGCCCTCGGCAATATCAAGCGCGACCTCGCGCAGGGCTTCGTCCGTATTGGCCGGATCCATCTGATAGGTGGATTTGCTGGCTTTACCAAGGGTGCCCGACGAGCCGACGGCGTCCCGGAAAGGGCCATAGAAGGCGGAAGCATATTTTGCCGAATAGGCCATGATCTGCACATTGTCGAAGCCGTGTGCGTCAAGGGCCTTGCGGATCACGCCGATGCGTCCGTCCATCATGTCCGACGGCGCGACAATGTCGCAGCCGGCGCGGGCCTGGGCCAGTGCCTGACGGCACAGGATCTCGACGCTCTCGTCGTTCAGGATGCGATCATCCTGGAGCACGCCGTCATGGCCGTGGCTGGTATAGGGGTCGAGGGCAACGTCGCACAGCACGCCGATATCCGGCACGGACGCCTTGATCGCGCGAACGGCTTCACAGACCAGATTGTCGTCCCGCTCGGAATAGCTGCCGGTTTCGTCTTTCAGTTCCTGCTCGGTAAAGGGGAAGAGGGCGACCGCTGGAATGCCAAGATCGCGCGCCTTGCCGACAATCTCCGGCAGCCGGTCGACGGAATAGCGGAACACACCGGGCATCGAAGCGACAGGTTCTTCCAGACCATGACCCACGCGCACAAAAACCGGCCAGATCAGATCATCGACGGACAGCCGATTTTCCGCCACAAGCCGGCGCGACCAGTCGGTCTGCCGGTTCCGGCGCATCCGGATCGACGGGAATCCCGGACCTGTATGCAGGGGCGTTTCGGTCGTGGACAGGTGCGGGGCGGATCCGTTCAGGGGCATTGTTTTGAGCCTTGTTCGTTAACCAGCAGGCGTTTCTCTCGTCACGGATGTTAAAGCGGAGAAGGGCCGGTGAAAAGGCACGGGTTGTCGCACGGGCCGTCGCAGGCGGCGGAATGTCCGGCGCGAGGCTGGCGCGAGCATTGAACACCGGCCGGGCGCCCCTTATGATCCGCGCCGGAAACACATGCTGCAAAGAACATGTGCCGGTCATGGAGGATTGTAGATGGATTTCCAGCTGAACGAGGAACAGCGCGCCATTCAGGATATGGCCCGCGCTTTCACGGCAGAGCATTTCACCCCGAACGCGGCGCGCTGGGACGAGGAAGAGATCTTCCCGGTGGAAGAGATTCGCAAGGCAGCGGAACTCGGGCTGGCCGGAATCTATGTCGGCGAGGAGCATGGCGGCTCCGGGCTGAGCCGGCTGGATGCGGCGATCATTTTCGAGGAATTGTCCGCCGGATGTCCCTCGACTGCGGCTTATATTTCGATCCACAACATGGTTTCCTGGATGGTGGATCGGTTCGGCTCGGACGAGATCCGGGCGCGGTTCCTGCCAAAGCTGACCTCCATGGAACAGATGGCGAGCTACTGTCTGACCGAGCCCGGAGCAGGTTCCGACGCCGCCTCGTTGAAAACCCGCGCCACACCGGAGGGGAACAGCACCTTCAGGATGTCCGGCGCCAAGGCCTTCATTTCCGGCGGGCCGACCAGCGATCTCTACGCCGTCATGGCCCGCACCGGTGGCGACGGAGCCGGTGGTGTGTCCTGCCTACTGGTCGAGCGCGGCTCGGAGGGACTTTCCTTCGGCAAGAAGGAACGGAAGATGGGCTGGCATAGCCAGCATACCTCCATGGTGAATTTCGAGGATTGCCCGGTACCGCGGGATAATCTCGTCGGTAACGAGGGCGACGGCTTCAAGATCGCCATGGCCGGGCTCGATGGCGGGCGGATCAATATTGCCGCCTGTTCCCTCGGCGGTGCCCGCGCAGCGCTTGAGGCGGCATTGTCTTATGCTGCCGACCGGGCCCAGTTCGGCAAGAAGCTCAATGAATTCCAGGCCATTCAGTTCAAGCTTGCGGACATGGCGACGGAACTGGATGCGGCCCGGCTGATGGTGCACCGGGCGGCGGACAGTCTGGACCGGAAAACCCCGGACGCGACGAAGCACTGCGCCATGGCGAAACGCCTGGCGACGGATCTCTGCTCGCGGATCTGCAATGAAGCCCTGCAGATCCATGGCGGATACGGCTATCTTGGTGACTTCCCGCTCGAACGGCTGGTTCGTGACCTGCGCGTTCACCAGATACTCGAAGGTACCAACGAAATCATGCGTGTGATCATCGCGCGCAAACTCCTCACGGAATGGAATCAATGACGGAAGACGTTCGTTTTGAAGTTCAGGGCGCCATTGGCTGTATCACCCTGGACCGCCAGCGCGCCCTGAATTCGCTGACACTGGACATGATCCGGGCGATGCAGGTGCAGCTTGACGCCTGGGCCGAAGATCCGAAGGTCGGGGCCATCCTGATCGAGGGGGCCGGAGAAAAGTCCTTTTGCGCCGGTGGAGACGTGGTCGCCGTGCGTCGCTCGCGGCTGGAAGAGGGCGAGACGGGCAAGCCGACCCAACTGATGCTGGATTTCTTCGGTGAGGAATATCGTCTGAACCGGTCGATTTCCGACTACCCGAAGCCCTATATCGCGCTGCTGGACGGTGTGACGATGGGTGGCGGTGTTGGCATTTCGGTGCATGGCAATTTCCGGATCGCGACCGAGCGCACGCTCTTCGCCATGCCGGAAACCGGTATCGGCCTGTTTCCCGATGTCGGCGGCGGCTGGTTCCTGCCGCGCTGCCCGGGCGAGCTCGGGACCTATCTCGCGCTCACCGGTGCGATGGTGAAGGCCGCGGACTGCCTTTACATAGAGGCGGCTACGCATTTCATGCCCAGCGAGACGTTGCAGGCATTGCGGGGGGAATTGGTAACGCTTGATCTCGATGGAGACGCGGCGGGCCGGATTTCCGTTCTGCTGTCCGAGCATGCGATTCCCGCTGAAGATGCGCCCTTGGCTGAGCACCGTGCCGTGATCGACAGCGCGTTTGCCCATGACCGGGTTGAGGATATCCTCGCGGCCCTGAAGGCGGATGGCGGCAGCTTCGCTGAAGAGACCGCTGCCATGCTGGAGCACCGTTCTCCGACCAGCCTCAAGGTCACACTGGAAATGGTGCGCCGGGGCGCGCGTTGCGCCAGCCTGGCCGAGGATCTGGCGATGGAATTCACCATGGTCCAAAGCTTCATGATCGCCGATGACTTCTTTGAGGGGGTCAGGGCATTGCTGGTCGACAAGGACCGGACGCCGAAATGGACGCCGTCGACACTTGAGGCGGTCACGCCGGAGATGGTCGCGGCTTATTTTGAATCAGACGGCAAGATCGGACTCTGACCGGAAAAGCGGAGCCGCGCGGGCCCTGACCATAAGAAAACAATAAGGACGAGGGAGCTAACACATGACCAGTATCGCATTCATCGGGCTTGGCAATATGGGCCTGCCAATGGCGAGGAACCTGCTGGGCGCGGGCCATGACGTGCGCGGCTTTGATCTTTCCGCGGAAAGCCTGGAAAAACTCACTTCCGCAGGCGGTACGGCGGCGTCAAGCGCGGCCGACGCCGTGAGCGGTGCCGAGGTGGTGGTCACCATGCTGCCGGCGGGAAAGCATGTCCGGGCGGTCTATGAGGAGAGCGTTTTCCCGAATGCGGCTGCGGGAACTCTCTTCGTCGATTGCTCGACCATCGATGTGGATACCGCGCGGGCGGTGGCGGCGGATGCCGCGGCTAAAGGTTTCCCCATGCTTGATGCGCCGGTTTCCGGCGGCACCGGCGGAGCCGAGGCAGGCACCCTGACTTTCATGGTCGGCGGCGAGGATGCGGCGTTCGAGCGCGCCAGTCCGCTGCTCGACATCATGGGGGCGACAATCGTCCATGCAGGCGGCAGCGGCAGCGGTCAGGCAGCCAAGATCTGCAACAACATGGTGCTCGGCATTTCAATGATTGCCGTGTCCGAAGCCTTCGCTCTTGCGGACAAACTCGGTTTGGAGCGACAGAAGCTCTTCGACATCAGCTCGAAGTCTTCCGGACAGTGCTGGGCGATGACAAGTTATTGCCCGGTTCCGGGGCCGGTTCCGACGTCTCCGGCGAATCGGGACTATCAACCTGGCTTCAGCGCGGCGATGATGCTGAAGGATCTGGATCTGTCGCAACAGGCTGCGAAATCCGCCAAAGCCACAACCCCAATGGGGGAAAAGGCAGCGGAATTCTACGGAAACTTTGTTGCAGAGGGGAATGGCGGCCTGGATTTCTCTGCTGTCTTCAATAAACTTCGCGGCAATTAGGTTGCGTGTTACGTGTTTTTGACGTTACAAGAACGAGCACTATTGTAACTAATTCATAGCTAATATTGGAGTTCGGAGGCTTATGTCGGGCGTGACGACACCGGACCAGAATACAGCGGACCCTTCCGCGATCAAAAACGAGTACTTGGAAGCGATCAAACTGATCGAGCGTCTTCACAGACAATTTCTTGAAGTTGTGAAGATGGAGCTCGACCGGAAGGGGATCGAAGACATCAACAACATCCAGGCCCTGATATTGTTCAATATCGGGAGCGAGGAACTGACGGTGGGGGAGCTGACGAACCGGGGTTATTATCTCGGCTCGAACGTGTCCTACAACGTCCGCAAGATGGTCGAGAACGGTTATCTCGCGCAGGAACGATCCGCGCATGATCGCCGGTCGATCCGGGTGAAGCTCTCCGACAAGGGGCTGGAGCTTTGCGGATTTGTCACCGAAATGTTCGATCGCCACGCTTCGGCGCTAGGGGACTCCGGCGGAAGCCCCGATCGTCTGAACGAGTCGAGCACGGTGTACCGGGAGCTCGAGCGATTCTGGATGGGGTTGCTCAATTTCGGGATCAGGGGCGGTATGCCGCCAGTTTGATACCTGTTCAGGCGTGTCTGTCCGGGCATGTCTGGAAAACCAATAAATCAGCGAAAACGCGGCCGATTGACGGGCCGCGTTTTCGTTTGGACAGCCGAAAAGGCTTTCCATAGAGTGTCGCGGCGCTATGCCGCCCCGTTACGCCGCTCCGTGCGGTCAGGGACAAGACTTCCAGACCACAGAGGATTCCATGCGTCTTTCCGCTTATTTTCTGCCCACGCTGCGTGAAAATCCGAAGGAGGCGCAGATCGTCTCCCACCGCCTGATGCTGCGCGCCGGGATGATCCAGCAATCCAGCGCCGGGATCTATTCCTGGCTCCCGCTCGGCTACAAGGTTTTGCGCAAGATCGAGCAGATCGTCCGCGAGGAACAGGACGCGGCCGGTGCCCAGGAAGTCCTGATGCCGACCATCCAGTCGGCCGATCTCTGGCGCGAAAGCGGCCGGTATGACGATTACGGCAAGGAAATGCTGCGGATCGAGGACCGGCACGGGCGCGACATGCTTTACGGGCCGACCAACGAGGAACTGATCACAGACATCTTCCGGACCCATGTGCGCAGCTACAAGGCGCTGCCGCTGATGCTCTATCACATCCAGTGGAAGTTCCGGGACGAGGTACGCCCCCGGTTCGGCGTGATGCGGGGCCGTGAATTCCTGATGAAGGATAACTATTCCTTCGACACGACCTATGAAGGCGCGGTGGACTCCTACAACAAGATGTTCGTCGCCTATCTGAAGACCTATGCCCGCATGGGGCTGAGCGCGATCCCGATGAAGGCCGATACCGGCCCGATCGGCGGCGATCTTTCCCATGAGTTCATCGTCCTCGCCGATACCGGTGAGAGCGGCGTGTTCTACGATCAGGCCTGGGAGAACCAGGATTTCGCCAACATGAACGTGAATTACGCGGACATGGACGAGGTGAATGCCATCGTCGAGCGTTATACGTCACTCTATGCCGCGACCGACGAGAAGCATGTTCCGGGCGAGGCACCGGTGCCGGAGGAGAACCTGAAGGAACGCCGGGGCATCGAGGTTGGCCAGATCTTCTATTTCGGCACCAAATATTCCGCCCCGCTGAATGCCATGGTCTCGGCGCCGGAAGGCGGGGACGTGCCGGTGCATATGGGCTCCTACGGTGTCGGGGTTTCCCGTCTGGTGGGCGCGATCATCGAAGCCAGCCATGACGACAAAGGCATCATCTGGCCGGAACAGGTCGCTCCCTTCACGGTTGGCATCGCCAATCTGAAAACCGACGATGAGGGATGCACATCGGTCTGCGAAGACCTATATGCCAAGCTCTCGGCTGCCGGTATCGAGACGTTGATCGATGATCGGGACGAGCGTCCCGGCGCGAAGATGGCCAATCTCGATCTTATCGGCGTGCCGTGGCAGATCCTTGTCGGACCGCGCGGACTGAAGTCCGGTGTGGTCGAGGTGAAGAACCGCAAGAGCGGCGACGTCGAGGAAATGACACCGGAAGCGGTCCTGAACAGGTTCGCTTCCTGATTGGGGTCCGGCTCTAAGGGGTTCTTAATGTTCGGCATTTTTGAGCGCATGGTCGCCATGCGGTATCTGCGCTCCCGCCGCCAGGAAGGTTTTATCTCCGTCATTGCGGGGTTTTCCCTGCTCGGCATCGGTCTCGGGGTTGCGACCCTGATCATCGTCATGTCGGTGATGAACGGCTTCCGGGCGGAACTGGTCGGCCGGATTCTTGGCCTCAATGGCCATATGTCGGTCTACAGCAAGGGCGCCCCGATCGAGGGCTTTGATGAGCTGGCTGTCCGGATCGGTGAAATACCGGGCGTGCTGACGGTCACGCCGCAGCTTGAGGGCCAGGTCATGGCCATGGCGAACGGCATTGCCTCGGGCGCTCTGGTGCGTGGTCTCAGGGCCAGCGCACTGCTCAGCCGGCAGATCGTGCCCGACAACATCATCGCCGGGTCGCTGGAGGAATTCAGCGGCAAGAGCGGGGTGATCATGGGGGCAAGGCTGGCGCGCCGTCTCCGGGTTGGCGTGGGTGACAAGATCACCCTGATCTCGCCGAGCACCACGACCACCGTGATCGGCAGTGTGCCGCGGATGCGGGCCTTCACGGTCGCGGCGCTCTTCAATGTCGGCATGTATGAATACGACAATACCTTCATCTACATGCCGCTGAAGGCCGCCCAGACCTTCTTCAAAAGCGGCGATGCGGTGAACGCGGTCGAAGTGATGGTGAACGACCCGCAACAGGTCGACGAGGTCCGTATCCCGCTCCGAAAAGTGATTGGCGTGGATAAGTATTCGCTCGACTGGAAGCAGCAGAATTCGAGCTTTTTCAATGCGCTGGAAGTAGAGCGGAACGTCATGTTCCTGATCCTGACGCTGATCATTCTGGTGGCTGCCTTCAACATCATTTCCTCGATGATCATGCTGGTGAAGGACAAGGGGCGGGATATCGCCATCCTGCGCACCATGGGGGCGTCCAAGGGTATGGTGATGCGGATTTTCTTCATGTCCGGGGCCAGCATCGGTGTGATCGGGACGATCGGCGGGACCATCCTCGGGCTGGTGTTCTGCGACAATATCGAATCCATCCGTCAGGCCCTGCAGAGCCTGACAGGAACCGAGCTGTTCTCGGCGGAGATCTATTTCTTGTCGAAGCTGCCGGCCGAAGTCGACGCGCTCGAGGTGATCACGGTGGTTTCCATGGCGCTGTTCCTGTCTTTCGCCGCGACCATTTACCCGGCCTGGCGTGCATCCCGGCTCGATCCTGTGGAGGCCCTTCGCTATGAGTGATTCGGGGCCGGACGGGAAGCCGATGTCCGATATTGAGCGGATTGCGCGTGGCGGGACGACAAGCGACGCCGTGCTGGAGTTGCGCGGCGTCTCCCGCAGCTTCAAGGAAGCCGGGGGAGTTCTGACGGTTCTGCACGATATTGATCTCAGCCTCAAAGCGGGTGAGGTGACGGCGCTGGTCGGGCCATCCGGTGCGGGCAAGTCCACCTTGCTGCATATCGCGGGCCTGCTGGAGCCGCCGAGCACTGGCGAGGTGATCTTCCAGGGTGAATATTGCAGCCAGGCAAGCGAGGCAGAGTGCACCCGGATCCGGCGGGACGGAATTGGCTTCGTCTATCAGTTCCATCACCTGCTGCCGGAATTCTCGGCGCTTGAGAATGTGATGATGCCGCAACTGATCTCGGGCCTGTCGAAAAGCGAGGCGCGGGATCGGGCCAGGCAGCTGCTTGAGCTGGTTGGCCTGGAAAATCGCGAAACCCATCGCCCGGCGAAACTGTCCGGCGGTGAGCAGCAGCGGGTTGCTATCGTCCGCTCCATTGCGAATGTACCCGCTGTGCTTCTGGCCGATGAGCCGACAGGCAACCTCGACCCGCAAACCGCGGACGAGGTTTTCAAGCAGCTTCGCCGGATTATCTCGGCAACGGGAATCGCAGCCCTGATCGCTACGCACAACCTCGAGATCGCCCGCTCCATGGACCGGATCGTGGAGTTGCGGGACGGCACGCTAAAATCAATAAAGTAAGCAATATCAAAATTTTATGCGCGGCTTCCAGGTGTTCGCCTGTTGTTCATGCTGACGCTCCCGCGGGGCTGTGAAACAATCCCGGACCTGCTGTTAAGAGGGCCGCATGTCTCACGCTGATTTCGTTCATCTCCGCGTCCATTCCGCCTACTCGCTTGCCGAAGGCGCAATCAAGGGCAAGGAGCTGGTTTCGCTCGCCACCAAGAACGCGATGCCGGCGGTGGCGATGACCGACAGCGGCAATCTTTTCGGCGCGCTGGAGTTCGCTGTAACGGCCTCCGGAGCCGGCGTGCAGCCGATTGTCGGGGCGCAGCTCGCCATCCGCCGGCCAGACACGGAACCGCGCAGCGGTCTGAAAGTCGTCGGCGGTACGGCGCATATGCCAAACCAGACCGATCAGATAGTGCTGATTGCCCAGACAGATGCAGGCTACCGCAATCTGATGGATCTGATCAGCCGGTCCTTTACCAAGACCGACCCGGGCGAGTCCCCGCAGATACCGTTCGATGATCTGGAAGGGCGGAGCGACGGGTTGATCGCACTGACCGGCGGCCCGGAAGGGAAGATCGGGCGACTGTTGCTGGACAACCGGGCGGAAGAGGCGGAAACCGCGCTGCTGGATCTGAAAGCGTTGTTCGGTGACCGGCTGTATGTCGAAATCCAGCGTCATTTTACGGATGCCGAGAGGCGCACCGAAGCGCCTTTCCTCGATCTTGCCTACAAGCATGACATCCCGCTTGTGGCCACGAACGAGTGCATGTTCGCGACCGAAGCCATGTATGAGGCGCATGACGCGCTGCTGTGCATTGCCGGGCGCACGGTGATCGGCAATCCGAACCGCCGCCGTGTGACACCGCACCACCGGTTCAAAAGCGCGGCGGAGATGCGGGAGCTGTTCTCCGATCTGCCGGAAGCAGTGGACAACACGCTGGTCATTGCCCGGCGCTGCAGCTTCATGCCCGAGAAACTGGCGCCGATCCTGCCGCCCTTCGATACGGTTGGCGGCCGTAACGAAGCGGAGGAATTACGGGCACAGGCCGAGGAAGGGCTGAAAAAGCGGCTGGAAGGTTATGTCTTTACCGAGGACATGGACGAGGCCACCCGCGCCGAGGTGGCACAGCCCTACCATGAGCGTCTCGACTTCGAGCTCGGCATCATCGAGCAGATGGGCTTTCCCGGATACTTCCTGATCGTCGCGGACTTTATCGGCTGGGCCAAGGAACGGAACATTCCGGTCGGCCCGGGCCGTGGATCCGGTGCGGGCTCTCTCGTCGCCTATTCGCTTCTGATTACCGATCTTGACCCGCTGCGCTGGGGGTTGCTGTTCGAACGCTTCCTCAATCCGGAACGTGTCTCGATGCCTGACTTCGATATCGACTTCTGTCAGGACCGCCGGGGCGAGGTGATCGACTATGTGCAGCAGCGCTATGGCCGCGACAAGGTCGCCCAGATCATCACGTTCGGTAAGCTGCAGGCCCGCGCGGCCCTGCGCGATGTCGGGCGTGTCAGGGAAATGCCCTACGGTCAGGTAGACCGGATCTGCAAACTGGTGCCGAACAACCCGGCGAACCCGGTGACACTTGCCGAGGCGCTGGATGTCGAGCCGGAGCTGAGGAAACAGCGGGACGAGGATGAGGAAGTTGGCGATCTGATCAGGATCAGCCTGCAACTCGAAGGTCTGTATCGTAACGCTTCGACCCACGCGGCCGGTGTGGTGATCGGCGACCGGCCGCTGCATGAGCTTGTCGCGCTCTATCAGGACCCGAACTCGGACATGCCGGCGACCCAGTTCAACATGAAATGGGTGGAACAGGCCGGGCTG
>NZ_CAXBDC010000038.1:0-38384 GCF_963974195.1 uncultured Nisaea sp. | reverse complement strand
CCCCGAAATCCCCCCAGGTCGACCCCTCGGGACGGTTCTTCCACCGCTTGCTCATGCTTTCCTCGCCGTTGTTTCTTGTTTTTGTGCGCCGAGAGGGCGCGGGACTGGGAGAGTGTCCGACGGGTGGGGCGGGGATGGCAAGGGAAAGGGGCGAGGAAACGGGACCCTTAAAACTGCGACACTCTCGATGGACAAAGAGACATTCGGCACAGGACGGGTTCTCCTATTCGCCTTATCCTGAGGTAGAAATAAAAGCACAAAGAAACGGCGCTCTTTTTACCAAGGCATACCAGACTGATGACGAGCTACGATCCGAACCTCGCGGGAGTACTTTTCGGAACTGACTATAAATGGGGCTCTGTGACCGAACTCGGTCAGCCCGAAACGCTCACCTATTCCTTCATGGAGACGCTTCCGGATTATTACGCCCCGTCCGATGTCACGCTCTTCGCCCCGATGACGGAGGCTGCAAGGCAGGCCGCGCGGGAAGCCCTCTCCGACTGGGAAGCGGTCTCCGGTCTTCGCTTTATCGAAGTGGAGGATAATGTTGGTGGCGATATACGCTTCGGCATGGATAGTGCGCTGCCCGATAGCGAGCAGTATGCCGGCTACGCCTACCGGCCGATCGCTCCCGATTCAGAATTTTACGAACGGAACCAGAGATACGGCGATGTCTTTACCTCCCAGCTGTATGACTACAATCTCACTCCCGAAGTGGGAGGATACGGATATTACGTTCTGCTGCACGAGATCGGACATGCCGTCGGTCTGAAGCATCCGTTTGAAGAGCCGACTCTGGCGGCGGCGTTCGACGATATCCGCAACACTGTCATGTCCTACACTTTTCTGGCCGGCTTGGACGAACCCAGACCAATGGATCCGGCCTGGCTCGACATTCACGCGGCACAATTTCTCTACGGTGTTCCGGGAAGTGGTTCGGCCGGTGTCACCGCCTGGGGATCAGACTCTACGGAGCTCTATACGGCTCCCGACGGGATATCGCGCTATCTCGCGAATGGCGGGGACGACTGGGTTCTCATGGGGGAGGCGGAAGACATTGTTCTGGGCGGGGACGGGGACGACACCCTGTCCGGTGCCGAGGCGTCAGACAGGCTCTATGGTGGTGCAGGAGATGATTTTCTCGACGGTGGCACGGGAGATGACGGGCTGAATGGTGCCGGCGGAGACGATCTGCTGATTGGCGGCGGCGGCCTGGATGTCGCCAGCTATGATGCCTCGATCCTGGTGGACAGGTCCGGAGGCGTATGGCGTGACGGCGGCATTCTGGAGTTCGAGGGCCGGGATACGCTCGACGGTGTCGAACTGCTGCGCATGGCGGATCATGAAGTGGTGCTCACTCTCGACCGCGTCACAGACAGCGCTAATTTCGATGAAGGTCGCTATCTAGCCCTCAATCCGGACGTTGCCGCGGCTGTCGCGGCGGGGACTCTTCCATCGGGCCATGTGCATTACCTTGCCTTCGGCTTGAATGAGGGACGCCTTGCCGGATCAAGCTACAGCTTTGACGAGGCTTTCTATCTTGAGAATAACGCCGATGTCGCGGCTGCGGTCGCGGCCGGCGCCTATGCTTCCGGACGGGCGCATTTCGATGCCGCCGGAGAGGCCGAAGGGCGGAACCCGAACCCTCTCTTCAACGATACATTCTACCGAACCTACAATCCGGATGTTGCCGAGGCCGTGGCGGCCGGAGATTTTTCCTCTCCCTATGCACATTTCGAGGCTGCTGGCGGCAGGGAAGGCCGCGCGCCGTCGCTCTATTTCGACGCCGCCCGTTATCTTGAGGAGAATCCGGATGTAGCCGATGCGGGCATGAACCCGCTCGATCATTATCTGATGCATGGCCTCTACGAGGGACGGAGCGCCTATACGATCAGTGCGGATACGCCGGCTTCCACCTCTGCTGCAGCCACATCAGTCACGGGGCATGCTGCGACGGTTTCTTACGATCAGGTGGATTATTTCGGCTTGTGAGGGGAGAGCGTTATCTTGCCCCTCCGTTTTGCTGACTCCACCCCACGCCAGCCAATTCAGGCGGATAATCCTGAATTATAGAGACGCGCGATTAAATTGCTGCGGCCAAAAATCACAGGCGCCTGTGATCCGTTGCCGTCAGCCTTGAATTCAGTACCGTGTCTTTCCAACTCCAGATGCGTAACCGCAGAGAAAGAATCCCACGGTGGCGGACGAGCTATACGAGGTGCTGGGCGTCTCCAGGGACGCGTCCGGCGATGACATCAAGAAGGCCTACCGGAAGCTGGCGAAGAAGTACCATCCGGACCTCAATCCCGGCGACAAGGCGGCGGAGGAGACGTTCAAAAAGCTTCAGGCCGCCAACAACCTGCTGTCCGATCCGGAAAAGCGGAAACAGTACGATGCCGGCGAGATCGACGCCGAAGGGAACGAGACCCAGCAGCGCTATTACCGGGATTATGCCGGGGCGGGCGGCGAGCATCCCTACCAGTCGAGCGCGGGATACGAGGATATCAGCGACATCTTCTCGGATCTTTTCCGCGAGCATGCGCGGGGTGGTACTCAGGGGCGTGCCAGGAGCGATGCCCAGGCTGGCGATGGCGCCGCGTTTCGCATGCGGGGCGGGGATGCCCGGTATTCGATAGAAGTTTCTTTCCTCGAGGCTGTAAACGGCGCGAAGAAGCGCGTCACCATGCCGAATGGCAAGGTGCTCGACATGAGCATTCCGCCGGGACTGCATGAGGGGCAGGTGCTCAGGTTGCGTGGGCAGGGCATGCCGGGATATGGCGGCGGAGCGTCCGGCGATGCCTATGTCGAAGTGCACATCACGGCGCATCCCGAATTTCGCCGCCATGGCAACAACATCCATACAGAGCTCCCCATAGGTCTGCATGAAGCGGTTCTCGGCGCCAAGGTCCGGGTGCCGACCGTGACGGGCGTCGTGACGATGAGTGTTCCGGCAGGCTCCAACAGCGGGGATACCCTGCGGCTGCGCGGCAAGGGCGTGCCTGCCTCGGGCGGTCGTTCGGCAGGCGATCAGGTGGTGACGCTGCGGGTGCGGCTGCCGAAAGAGCCGGACGCGGAGTTGAAGAGTTTCCTCGCCGAGTGGGCGAAGACCCATTCCTACGATCCGCGAGCTGAAAAGAAGGGGTGAGACATGCGGGAAGAAGCAGAAATCCTCGGTCTGTTTTCCGACCTTCGCCGCGAAACACTTCACGTCTGGATCGAGCGCGGCTGGCTTGCACCGGCGCGCGGCGGTGAGGGATATATCTTTCAGGAAATCGACGTGGCCCGCCTGCGTCTCATTGTCGAATTCCGCACCGAGCTGGCACTGGACGATGAGGCACTGGACGTTGTCCTGCCGCTGCTTGACCAGGTCCACGGCCTGCGCCGCGAATTGCACCGCCTCGCCGATGCGGTTAATGCCCAGCCGCAGGACGTGCAGGCGCGGATCTCGGCGCATCTTGCCGAAAACTGATTTACGGCTGGACGTAGAAACACCCGCTCCGGTTCATTTGAACTAGGGAGCACTGCTTTTTGGAAATCTAGGGGCTTGAAAAAGCTGGTGGGCGCGACAGGGATTGAACCTGTGACCCCTGCCGTGTGAAGGCAGTGCTCTCCCGCTGAGCTACGCGCCCGTCGCTTGACGGACCGCTCTCATAAGCGGCGCGGTTTGCGCTGTCAAGGGAGCGATGCGATGGCTTTTGGTAAATCGCGGAAATGGTCGAGCCGGGCGGCGGCGGGGATTTCGTCCAGAGGGGTGCGGGCATAGCCGTAGCGCATCAGGATGAAGGGCATGCCGGCGCCTTTGGCGGAATGGGCGTCATGCTCGTTGTCGCCGACCATGCAGGCACTCTCCGGCGTGGCGCCCAGACGTTCCAGGACTGCTGCCGGATGGGCCGGATCCGGTTTGCGTACGGGCAGGGTGTCGCCGCCGACAATGGCGTCGAACAGATGGTCGAGGCCGAGCAGGGCCAGCACCTTGTGGGTGGCGCGCTCCGGCTTGTTGGTGCAGATGCCGAGGCGGAAGCCGCTGTCTTTCAGCGCTGTCAGGGTTTCCGGTACGTCCGGATAGGGAATGGTCCGGTTGCTGGCATTCGCCTCGTACAACGCGATGAATCGTTCCGTGGCGGCGGAGAGGGAAGCCGCGTCCGGTTTCTGGCCGCGCAGCTCGAGCGAGCGTCTGACATAGACCTGCCCGCCATCGCCGATGAAACTGCGCGCGGTTGCAAGGTCGATCGGGGCGAGGCCCATCTCTTCCAGCAACAGATTGCCGGCGGCATGCAGGTCATGCACGGAATCGATCAGGGTGCCGTCCAGATCGAAGACGATATGGGAAGTGGTGCGCATCATGAAACTCGCCGGGGCCGTTGGTTGTCTGGAGGCTTGGTCATAGCACGGGCGGGCCGCCGTCATTGTGCCGAATTTGGCCGCGCTATATACCAGATGAGCGGTCATAACGCGCCGGTGCGGCAATCTGTTGTGAAGAGTAAGAAAACGTGACTGTCTCGGCGCCGGGCCCTGTGGCATTTTTGCCCTGCGATTAACCCTTTTGGACTCTCTCGGAAATTCGCCCTTTCATGAACGCTTCTGCTGCTGCCTCCGTCGCTGTCGTCATCCTTGCCGCGGGCAAGGGCACACGGATGAAATCTGATCTGCCGAAGGTGCTGCACCCGATTGCCGGGCGGCCCATGCTGCATCACGTGCTGGCGGCTTCGGAAACGCTCTCTCCGGAGCGCCGGGTCGTGGTGCTGGCGCCGGGGCAGGAAGATGTGGCGGCCAGCGTGGCGCCGATCCCGACGGCGATCCAGCATCCGCCACGCGGCACAGGCGACGCAGTGCGGGCGGCACTCGGCGCGTTGGAAGGCTTTACCGGCACCGTGCTGGTGCTGTTCGGTGACACGCCGATGCTGAGTGAGGATACTCTGACGCGGATGGTGGCCGCGACGGAGGGGGCGGATGGTGCGGCTTTCGTCATTCTCGGCTTCGAAAGTGACAATCCCGGCCGATACGCACGGCTGGAACTGGATGATGCCGGAAACCTGCTCCGGATCATCGAGGCGCCGGACCTTAAGGAAGACGAGCGGTCGATCCGGCTCTGCAATGGCGGCGCGCTTGCGGTTGACGGGGCGCGTCTGGCGGATTGGCTTGGCCGTCTCGACCCCCGGAATGCGCAGGGCGAGTTCTATCTGTTCGACCTGCTGCAATTCGCGTTGGAAGAAGGGCGCCGGGGCGCCGTTGTCTGGGTCGATCCGGTGGAAACCATGGGTGTCGATTCCCGGATCGGGCTGGCCGATGCCGAAGCCCGTATGCAGGAACGGCTGCGCCGCCGCCTGATGGAAGAAGGCGTGACGCTTGTCGCACCGGAGACGGTGTTCCTCAGCCATGACACGAAGATCGGCCGGGACAGCGTGGTGCAGCCGCATTGCGTTTTCGGGCCGGGCGTGACCGTTGGCGAAGGTGTCGAGATCAAGAGCTTTTCCCATCTCGAAGGGGCGACGGTCGCGGATGGTGCCCGGATCGGCCCCTATGCGCGGTTGCGGCCGGGGGCGGATCTCGGGGCCGGGGCGCATATAGGCAATTTCGTCGAGGTAAAGAACGCGACCTTCGGCGCGGGCGCCAAGGCCAACCATCTGAGCTATGTCGGCGATGCCAGCGTCGGCGCGGGGGCGAATATCGGCGCCGGGACGATCACCTGCAATTACGATGGCTACGAGAAGCACCGGACAGAGATCGGCGCCGGGGCTTTCATCGGCTCGAACTCCTCGTTGGTGGCGCCGGTCAGTATCGGTGACGGCGCGTTGGTCGGGGCGGGCAGCACAATCGGTGACGATGTAGGGCAGGACGATATCGTGGTCGTGCGCGGCGAGCGGACGGTCGGCGAGGGGGCTGCGAAGCGTTTCCGGGAAACCCGGGCAGCCCGCAAGGCTGCTAACAAGACAGATGCAGCCCGCAAGGCTGGCAACAAGACCAAGCAAAAGTAAATCTGACTGAAAGGACGCCCGACGGATGTGCGGCATCATCGGAATGATCGCGAACCGGCCTGTTGCCGAACCCATTGTCGACGCGCTGAAGCGGCTGGAATATCGCGGCTATGATTCCGCTGGGGTGGCAACGCTTGATGGCGGTCCGGCCGAGCGCAGGCGGGCGGAAGGCAAGCTCTTCAATCTTGAGAAGTCCGTCACCGAGCAGCCGCTTGGTGGCTCTATCGGCATCGGCCATACAAGATGGGCGACACATGGTGCGCCGACGGTGCGCAATGCCCATCCGCACCGGGCTGGCCGGGTGACCGTCGTTCACAACGGCATTATCGAGAATTACCAGGAGCTGGCGGCGGAACTCGCGGCCGCAGGCATCAAGCCGGAAAGCGAAACCGACACCGAGATCGTCGCGCTCTATTTCGACAAGTTGCTGAACGCTGGCAAGAGCCCGGAAGCGGCGATGAAGGAAATCGCCCTCAGGGTGACTGGTGCCTATGCGCTGGTGCTGATGATCGATGGCGAGGAAGATTTGCTGCTCTGTGCCCGGCGGGCGTCGCCATTGGCGATCGGCTATGGCGAAGGGGAGATGTTCATCGGCTCCGACGCGCTGGCGCTGGCGCCCTTCACCCGCCGGATCGCCTATCTGGAGGACGGTGACTGGGCGATCATCCGCCGCGCTGGTGCGGAAATCCATGACGAGACCGGCGCACCGGTGGAGCGCAAGATCAGCCTGACCGCCGCGACGGGTGCGCTGATCGGCAAGGGCAATTACCGGCACTTCATGGAGAAGGAAATCTACGATCAGCCGGAAGTCATGGGCTACACGCTGTTCCAGTATTACCGGAGCACCGACCGGTCCATCAAACTGCCGGACCTGCCGTTCGACCCGGTCACCCTGCCGAAACTGACCATCGTTGCCGCCGGGACCAGCTTCTATGCCGGTATGGTGGCGAAATACTGGTTCGAGACCCTGGCCCGGGTGCCGGTCGAGATCGATATCGCCTCCGAGTTCCGCTATCGCAATCCGGTGTTGCCGGAAGGCGGGGCGGCGCTGTTCATCTCCCAGTCCGGCGAAAGCCTGGACACGTTGATGGCGCTGCGCCATGCCCGCGAGGCGGGGCAGCATATCCTGGCGCTGGTGAACCAGCCGGAAAGCACCATCGCGCGGGAATCCGATGTGGTGCTGGAGACCCTCGCGGGGCCGGAAATCTGCGTCGCCTCGACCAAGGCTTTCACCACCCAGCTCGTCGCCCTGCTGACCATGGCTGTGGATTTCGCCCGCAAGCGGGGCACGGCCTCCGACGAGGTGCTGAACGGGGTGCTCGACAGTCTGGTTCATCTTCCGGCGCAGATCGGCGAGGTGCTGAAGGATATGGAGCGCTGGCAGCCGGTCAGCCATGAGCTGTCCAAGGCTCGCGACGTGCTCTATCTCGGCCGCGGCCTGTCCTATCCGGTGGCCATGGAAGGCGCGTTGAAGCTGAAGGAGCTGAGCTACATCCATGCCGAAGGTTATGCCGCCGGTGAGCTGAAGCACGGTCCCATCGCGCTGCTGGAAGAAGGCCTTCCGGTCATCATGGTCGCGCCGATGGATCCCTGGTTCGAAAAAGTTGCCAGCAACGCGATGGAAGTGCGGGCGCGTGGCGGCAAGGTGATCCTGCTCTCCGACAAGACCGGGATCGAGCGGCTTGGTGACCTCGCGACATGGTCATTCGAGATGCCGGAATGCGATCCGATGGTGGCGCCGATCCTCTATACCGTGCCGGTTCAGCTGCTGGCCTATTTCACCGCGACGGAAAAAGGCACCGACGTCGATCAGCCCCGTAACCTTGCAAAGAGCGTGACCGTGGAGTAACGCGGACGGGAGCATTTGCAACGGGAGCCTGGGCGATGACGATGGAACGGGAACTGACGGCGCCGGAACTACTCCGGCAGCACGCGACGCATGGCGCTGTTGGTGGCACCTATCCGCGCGCACTGGAGGCCGAGTTTCCGACGGGGATGGCGGAAGCCGCTATCGCGGAGATTTCATCCTGGCCGGGTTATGCGCCGACACCGCTCTATTCGCTCACAAAGCTTGCCGATGATCTTGGCGTCGGGGCGGTGCTCTACAAGGACGAGGGGCCGCGCTTCGGTCTTGGCAGCTTCAAGGCCCTTGGCGGCGCCTATGCGGTCATGCTGCTGGCCCGCAAGTGGCTTGCCGAGAAGGGACACGGCGATGCGGCACTGGCCGATATCCGCTCCGGTAAATTTGCGAGTGCCCTGAAAGATCTGACCGTTACCTGCGCGACCGACGGCAATCACGGCCGCTCCGTCGCCTGGGGCGCGGAGATGGCTGGCTGTCGCTGCGTCATCTTCATTCATGCCGAGGTCAGCCAGGGGCGGAAGCAGGCGATGGAGGCTTTCGGCGCCGATGTCCGGCGGATCGATGGCGATTACGATCTGTCTCTGAAATACTGCGAGAACGAGGCGCAGGCGAACGGTTGGTTCGTGGTCTCCGATGCCTCCTATCCGGGCTATCTCGATATCCCGCGCGATGTGATGGCCGGCTATACGGTGATGGCGAGCGAAGTGCTGGGGCAGGCGGAAGACGCGCCGACCCATATGTTCGTGCAGGCCGGTGTCGGCGGTTTCGCCGCCGCGATGGTCGCGCGGCTCTGGCAGGGCTATGGGGAAAAGGCTCCCCGCACCGTTATTGTCGAGCCCGATCTTGCCGCTTGCGCCATCGAGAGCGCGCGGCAGGATAAACCCGCGATCGTGCCGATCCACGAAGAGACCCTGATGGCGGGACTTTCCTGCGGGGAAATGTCGCTCGTTGCCTGGCCGGTTCTTTCCGCCGGATGCACAGATTACATCACCGTCGGGGAAGAAGGTGTCGGCCCGGCCATGCGACTGCTGGCTTCGGGTGAGACGGGCGTAAAGATCACGGGTGGCGAGTCCGGCGTTGCGGGGCTGGTTGGCCTGCTTGCCGTGGCCGCGAACCCGGCACTGAAGGAACAGCTCGGCCTCGGCCCGGACAGCCGGGTATTGCTGATCGGCAGCGAGGGCGCGACGGACCCCGAAATCTACAAATCGATTGTCGGCGACCTCGCGGCATGAGCGCCGTGCGCGGCTTTCCCGTCTCCGAATTCGAGGCGCGGGTCGCACGGGCGCAGACGCTGATGGCGGCGGAGGGGCTGGGACTTCTTCTGCTGACCACAGAGCCTGAAGTGCGATATTTCAGCGGCTTTCTGACCCAGTTCTGGCAAAGCCCGACACGGCCCTGGTTTCTGCTCGTGCCGCGCGCGGGCAAACCGGTGGCGGTGATCCCGGGCATCGGCGCCGCCGCCATGGAGCGGACCTGGATCGAGGATATCCGGACCTGGCCGTCCCCGTGCCCCGAGGATGAGGGGCTGTCGCTGTTGGCGGACACCATCAGGGAGCTTGGCGGAGACAGGCCGGTCATCGGTGTTCCGTCCGGCCCGGAAACTCATCTTCGCTTGCCGCTTGCCGATTATGAAACAGTGCGGGCGTCCCTGCCGGACGCGACTTTCCGGGACGATGCGGGCATTCACCGGCGTCTCCGCATGATCAAGTCCGGGGCCGAGATCGACAAGATTCGGACAGCCTGCCAGATGGTCTCTGGCGTGTTCGAGGATTGGCCGTCCTGGCTCAGCGCGGGAATGAGCGAACGGGAAATTTTCCGCGAGTTCAAGATCGCTTGCCTGAAGGCCGGGGCGGATGACGTGTCCTATCTGGTCGGCGGCGCAGGGCCGGGCGGGTATGGCGACATTATTTCGCCGCCTTCGGATCGCAGGGTGACCGATGGAGACGTGCTTATCCTCGATACCGGCACCCTGCATGACGGCTATTTCTGTGATTTCGACCGCAATTTTGCCATTGGAACGCCATCCGGTGACGTGCGTTCTGCCTATGCGACGGCTTATGCCGCGACGGATGCGGCACTGGCGGTGGCCCGACCCGGTGCGAGCTGTGCCGACCTCTTCCGGGTGATGGCGCAGGTGCTGGAGGCAGGCGGTGCCCAGGTCGGCGATGTTGGACGGCTGGGGCACGGCCTGGGCATGCAACTGACCGAATGGCCGTCGATCACCGCGTCGGACATGACGGTTTTGCGGCCGGGCATGGTGCTGACCCTGGAGCCCGGGCTTGAATATGCGCCGGGCAAGATGATGGTGCATGAAGAGAATATCGTGATCCGGGAAGAGGGTGCGGAATTGTTGACCAGACGGGCGCCCTCGGAAGTGCCGGTGGTGCATTGAGATTTCTGTCTTGCCAGGCGCGCGATTGATCGCAGCCGCCCGTATGGCCATGTTGGTGTGATGAGAGGGAGGCTGTTTTGATGGCGCAAGATACAGAGAGCGGCATGCAAGAGCATGAAATCGATCCCGCCATGCCGTGGGCGTACCGGCTTGGGCTGATCGTCCTGCAGACGGACGAGACCATCGAGCAGGATTTCCGTATCTTCACGTCGGATCCGTCCATTGCTCTCTATCACACGCGTATCCCGAGCTCCCCCACAGTGACGACAGAGACCTTGCGGCAGATGGAGAATCATATCCCCTCCGCTGCGTCCCTGTTGCTGAAGGAGCCGCCGCTTTCCGTCATCGGTTACGGCTGCACCTCGGCCTCGACGGTGCTTGGCGAGGCGCGGGTGCAGGAGCTTGTACAGTCGGAGCATCCGGGGGTGCCGGTGACCAACCCGCTCTCCGCCCTGAAAGCGGCCGCGGCGGCCCTTGGCGTGACGCGCCTTGGTCTTGTCAGCCCCTATATCCGCTCGGTGACGGACGCGCTGGAGGGTGAATTGTCCGCAAGCGACACGCCGTTTGTCCGTGCCGTGGTTTTCGGCCGGGAAGAGGAAAATCTGGTTGCCCGGATTGCCCCGCACTCCATCTTGACCGCGGCGGAAAAGGTCGCGGCCGACCCACAGGTCGAGGCGGTCTTTGCCTCCTGCACCAATCTGCGCGCATCGGCTGTCATTGCCGATGCGGAGCAGGCGACGGGCAAGCCGTTCCTGTGCAGCAATCAGGTGCTGGCCTGGCATATGCTGCGCCTTGCCGGGATTACCCGCACGGTGCCGGAGCTCGGGCGGCTGGGAAGCCTCGGTCTCGCCCGGGAAGACGCGGTACCTCTGGAGCGAGAGTTCGTGGCCTGACAGCAACCCGCCAACCTGAATGCTGGCCTCTATGCCAGCTTGAATGATCGAAGATTTCCCGGTGCCTGTTCAAGGAGCGCCGGGGTTTATGGTCCGGCACCGTCCGGCCGGAAACGGCTGACAGGTGCCGGGTGAAAGAGGGAAGGAGCCCCCTAATGGATATCAGAAGCAAACTTTCCGATCCGTCCCTGCTCTGCGAGCAGGGCTATATCGACGGCGCCTGGGTTGATGCCGATGGTGGCGGCAGGGTCGATGTGACGGACCCGGCAACGGGCGATGTGGTCGGCACGATCCCCGATATGGGTGCGGACGAGACGCGGCGTGCGATCGAGGCGGCGAATGCGGCCTGGCCGGCCTGGCGGGCCAAGACGGCGAAGGAGCGCTCCGCCATCCTGCGCAAATGGTTCGACCTGATGATGGAGAACCAGCGCGACCTCGGTATCATCATGACCGCCGAGCAGGGCAAGCCGCTTGCCGAAGCCATGGGCGAGATCGCCTACGGTGCTTCCTATGTGGAGTTCTATGCAGAGGAAGCAAAGCGGATTTACGGCGACATCATCCCGAATACGGCCGACGGCAAGCGCATTGTCGTGCTGAAACAGCCGGTCGGCGTCGTCGGCTCGATCACGCCGTGGAACTTTCCGAACGCGATGATCACCCGCAAGGCGGCTCCGGCACTGGCGGCGGGCTGCACCTTCGTTGCCAAGCCTGCGAAAATGACGCCGTTCTCGGCCATCGCGCTCGCCGTTCTGGCGGAACGCGCGGGTATCCCGAAAGGTGTCTTCAACGTCGTCTGCGGTGCCAGCTCCTCCGCCATCGGCAACGAGCTGACCCACAGCAAACTGGTCCGCAAGATCACCTTTACCGGCTCGACCGAGGTCGGCAAGACGCTGATCGCGCAGTCCGCCTCGACGGTGAAGAAGGTTTCCATGGAGCTTGGCGGCAACGCGCCGCTGATCATCTTCGACGATGCGGATATCGATGAAGCCGTGAAAGGCGCGATCATCTGCAAATACCGCAATGCCGGTCAGACCTGCGTCTGTGCCAACCGGATCTTCGTGCAGGACGGCATCTATGATGAGTTCGCCAAGAAGTTCGCGGCGGCGGCAAAAGCGATGAAGATGGGCAACGGTTTCGATGACGGTGTCACGGTCGGCCCGCTGATCGAAGCTGCTGCCGTGGACAAGGTCGAGGAGCATGTGCAGGACGCGGTTGCGAAGGGCGCAAAGGTTGCCGCCGGCGGTGCCCGCAGCAATATCGGCGCGCTGTTCTATGAGCCGACCGTGCTGACCGGGGCAACCCGCGATATGGCGATTTTCCGTGAGGAAACCTTCGGCCCGGTGGCCCCGCTCTTCCGTTTCAAGACGGAAGAAGAGGTGATCGAGCTGGCCAACGATACCGAGTTCGGCCTTGCCTCCTACTTCTATGCCCGCGATCTTGGCCGGGTGTGGCGGGTGGCGGAAGCGCTGGAATACGGCATGGTCGCGATCAATGAGGGCATCCTGTCCTCGGAAGTCGCGCCGTTCGGTGGCGTGAAGGAATCCGGCCTTGGCCGCGAAGGCTCGAAATACGGTCTCGACGACTATCTCGAGCTCAAATACCTGCTGATGGGCGGCCTTAACGGCTGATCCATCCGGATGACTGAGGAAAAGGCGGCCGTTGGGCCGCCTTTTCTGTTTGTCCTGCCGGTGTGGCTCAGGTTTCGACGCGCAGGAAGCCGGTCAGTCCGGTTTTCTGATGCTCGATGACATGGCAGTGGAAGGCCCAGTCGCCAGGATTATCCGCGACCAGGGCCACTTCCATGGTCTCCTCTGCCTGTAGCAGGGCGGTATCGGTCAGCAGGGACGGAATCTGGCGCTTGTTCGACCGGAGCAGCCGGAATGTCAGGCCGTGCAGGTGGATCGGATGTTCGTAGGGCGTCTCGTTTCGCAGACGCAGAATGTAGCTCTTACCGGGTTTCATGACGGCCAGCGGCGCGGTCGGATCGGGGAAATCGCCCTGCCAGGCGACGCGGTTGATGGACCAGAAGAGATAGCCGAGATTGCCGCAGATCGGATTGGCTGGTGCGTCTCCCGCAGGAGACCAGCCGAACACGAACTCGAGCGTTTCCGCATTCGCCAGATCCGGCTCGGGGATCGGGTTCGGTGCAAGCGGTTTCAGTTCCGCGAGTTGACGGCGTGCGCTTTGGCCTGTCGCCCGGAATGAGGCGATGCGGACATCCCCCGACGGCTTGCGCAGGATCAGCTCCACCTGCTCCCCTTCATTGTCCGGTATTTTGAGCGCGATATCCGCTCTCTGGCCCGGCCCCATGATGATTTCATCAACCGGCATCGGCGCGGGGACCGGATTGGAATCCAGCGCGATGACATGCGCCTCGCCGCCGGTCAGGGTGTAATGCCCGACACGGGTCAGGTCCGTCACGGCGAGCCGCAACCGGATCAGCGATCCCGCAGGCAGGTCATATGCCGGATCGATCCGCCAGTTGACCGTCGAAATGGTCCCGAGCGTCCCGCCGCGCGCCGTGTTGCGGGCCTTGTAGAACTGGAGGAACTGGCCTTTGCTGCCGATCCGGAAGTCCCGGATATTGAGTGGCAGATCCTGATCGAAGCCCGGATCTTCCGAATCCTCAACCACCAGAACGCCCGTCATGCCCCGGGCCATCTGCTCCAGCGTGTTGCAATGGGGGTGATACCAGAAGGTCCCGGCATCCGGCGGCGTGAAGCGGTAACGGAAACTCTCACCGGCCTCGATGGGGGCTTGGGTCAGGTAGGGGACGCCGTCCATCGCATTGTCGATCCTGAGACCGTGCCAATGCACCGTGGAGGCTTCGTCCAGCCTGTTGCGGACCTCGATGGCGGTGGTCTCTCCCTGACGCATCCGGATGACCGGTGGCGGCCCGTCTGCCGAGAAACTCATCATTCCCGGGGTCGGCATGCTCTTGACGATCTCGTGGCTGACGCGGTGCATCTCGATGGACTGATCGACGGCGGCAAAGGTCCGGTGCGCGGCAATCCCGGCGATAGCGGGGCTGGCAAGAACCGCGGCGGAGCCGACAAGAAGATCGCGGCGCGTTATTCCACTCATCAGGCAGGCCTTTCGGAAATGCGGTGAAGCACGGCACACTCTAGCGCCCCGCCACGGCCGGGTAAAACGCCCCTGCATAGGCAAATAGCCGCAGAGGCGGGAGCAATGAGTATCGTTTTCGGCGTGATTAGGCCCCACCTCGTTGACTGTCTTGTGGTGGACAGGCATCAATTGCGTTCCTATCTGATCAGCAACAGATTAACCGTGTCCTGAAATCCGATCCGACCCATGGAGCGAGCCCGTGTCCGACTATGATTTTGACCTGATTACCATTGGTGCCGGCTCCGGCGGTGTGCGGGCAAGCCGGCTGGCCGCCGGTTTTGGCGCGAAGGTTGCGGTAATCGAGGAAGTGCGTGAAGGCGGCACCTGCGTGCTGCGCGGCTGCGTGCCCAAGAAGCTCTTCGTCTATGGCTCCCATTTCGGTCACGACATGCAGGACGGTGCCGGCTATGGCTGGTCCGCGGACAATGTGCGTCACGACTGGCCGGCCATGATCGCCGCCAAGGAAAAGGAACTGGACCGGCTGCACGGCATCTATGTCAGCCTGCTGGAAAATGCTGGAGCCACACGCATCCACGGACGCGGGACTGTGGTCGACGCGCATACAGTGGCGGTGGGCGACAAGCGCTATACGGCGGAACGCATCCTGATTGCAGTCGGCGGCTGGCCGAGTGTGCCGGATGTGCCGGGTGCGGAGCATGCCATCACGTCGAACGAGGCGCTTGAGCTGCCGAAGCGGCCGGACCGGATCGTCATCGTCGGCTCTGGCTTCATCGCAGTCGAGTTTGCCGGGATCTTCAACAGCTTTGGCTCCGAGACCCATCTGGTCTACCGCGCCGACAAGGTGATGCGCGGCTTCGACGAGGATGTGCGGGACACGCTGACCGAGGAAATGTCCAAGAAGGGCATGCATCTGCACCCGGGTACCCTGCCGGACCGGATCGAGAAGGCCGGCGATGTCTACAAGGTGCATCTGAATGACGGCTCGACCCTCGAAGTCGACGAAGTGATGTACGCCACCGGACGCCACCCGAATACCAAGGGTCTCGGCCTCGCCGAAGCCGGTGTCGAGCTGACCAAGGGCGGCGCTGTCGTGGTGAACGAATGGTCGCAGACTTCCGTGCCCAGCATCTATGCCGTCGGCGATGTGACGGACCGGATCAACCTGACTCCGGTTGCCATCGCGGAAGGGCATTCCTTTGCCGAAACCGTCTTCAACAATCGCCCGATGCAGGCCGATCACCGGGACGTGCCGAGCGCTGTCTTCAGTCAGCCGCCAATTGGCACGGTCGGTCTGACGGAAGCCGAGGCGCGGGACCAGTATGGCGAGATCGACGTTTATGTCGCCGGGTTCCGGCCGATGAAATACACGCTGACGGACAATCCGGAGCGGGGCATGCAGAAGCTCATTGTCGACCGGGCGTCCGACCGGGTGGTCGGTGCCCATATGGTTGGCCTCGATGCGCCGGAGATTATTCAGGGCCTCGGTATCGCCATCAAGGCCGGTGCGACCAAGGCCGAGTTCGATGCCACCATCGGTATTCATCCGACGGCGGCGGAAGAGTTCGTCACCATGCGCACGAAGCGGCCGGAGCCGGAGCGTCAGGCGGCGGAATAAGCCGCCGCTTTACGGCCTCGGTGCAACGGCTTTCTCTCTGACGGGTTGACGCCGAGGCGGTTGTAATGCGCTGCTAGTCTGTACTCGCACTGGTATTCGCGGAAAACCGCTGATACAAAACCTGTCCGCACCGGCCAAAATCGGCAGGAAAGCGGCAATTTCGAACCTTGGGAGAACAGCAATGTCCGGCACATGGAGCCCCGACAGCTGGCGCGGTAAACCGATCAAGCAAGTTCCGTCCTATCCGGACGCGGCCCGTGTCGCGGCTGTCGAGAAAGAACTGAGCGGTTATCCGACCCTGGTTTTTGCCGGGGAAGCGCAGCGTTTGAAGGCCTCTCTTGGCCGGGTGGCAAAGGGTGAGGCGTTCCTGCTGCAGGGCGGGGACTGTGCCGAGAGCTTTGCCGAATTCTCTCCGAACAACATCCGCGACACTTTCCGGGTGCTGCTGCAGATGGCGGTGGTGCTGACTTTCGGCGCGGGTATGCCAATCGTGAAGGTCGGCCGGCTTGCAGGTCAGTTCGCCAAGCCGCGCTCGTCCGACGTGGAGACGATCAACGGTGTTGAGCTGCCGAGCTATCGCGGCGACATGGTCAATGGCATCGAGTTCACCGAAGCGGACCGTGTTCCCGATCCGGACCGGTTGCTCAAGGTCTATAACCAGTCGGCCTCGACGCTGAACCTGCTGCGCGCTTTCGCCCAGGGCGGTTTTGCCAATCTGGAACAGATCCATCGCTGGACCCTCAGCTTTGTCGAGAACTCGCCGCAGGGCGAGCGTTTCGAGAACGTCGTTTCCCGCATCGACGAAGCGCTGGAATTCATGCGTGCTTGCGGCATCACGGCCGAGAACAACCAGCAGCTTCGCGAGACTGAATTCTACACCAGCCATGAAGCTCTGCTGCTCGGCTATGAACAGTCCCTGACCCGCAAGGACACCATCACAGCGCATGGCGGCTGGTACAACACAGCGGCGCATATGCTCTGGGTTGGCGACCGGACCCGCCAGCTTGACGGCGCACATGTCGAATATCTGCGGGGGATTTCCAACCCGGTCGGCATGAAGTGCGGTCCGAGCCTCGACACGGACGACATGCTGCGTCTGGTCGATGTCCTGAACCCGCAGAACGAGCCGGGCCGCCTGACAATGATCGTGCGCGTCGGTGCGGGCGAGGTGGACAAGCATCTGCCACGCTTCATTCGTGCCGTCGAGCGCGAGGGCAAGAACGTGGTCTGGTCCTGTGATCCGATGCATGGCAACACGATCAAGGCCTCCAGCGGCTACAAGACCCGGCCGTTCGACCGGATCCTGGGCGAGGTGAAGGAATTCTTCGAAGTGCACCAGGCTGAAGGCACCCATGCCGGCGGCGTGCATTTCGAGCTGACGGGGCAGGACGTCACCGAATGTATTGGTGGTGCCCAGGCGATCACCGATGATGCCCTTGCTGATCGTTATCACACGCATTGCGACCCGCGTCTGAATGCATCTCAATCTCTGGAGCTTGCTTTCCTGATTGCGGATATGATGAAGCAGAGCCGTGTGAACGGCGGTACGGCCAGCATGGCTGCTGCTTCCTGACAAGGCTGAGTGGGATTGGGGCTCATGGACGGCTCTGAAGGTATTGCGTCGCTGACACCGGACGAAACGCCCCGGACGGTAAGCCATCCGGCGGAATCCGATCTGCCGCGCTTCGTTGACAAATATTTCCTCCGGACAAAGGAGGTGGTCGCGAAGTTTGGCGATGTTGATGTCACCTATGCCGTTTTCATGCGGCGCCCGGTGACATCGGCGCCCCGGCTTGCCATGCAATGGCTTGACCGGATGGCCAAGGCGCGTGGTGTTGAGCTCAAGGTCGACCTGAAGCAGAAGGAAGGCTCCTGGGTTGGCGCAGGCGAGCCGATCATGAATGTCTCCGGCTCGCTCTATCACCTGATCGATCTGGAAACCCAGTTCCTGCAGAAGCTCGGTGCCTGCTGCGTTGCCGCGTATAATTCCTACGTGATGTGCGCGGAAATGCCGAAGACGGCCTTTCTTGCCATGGATGCCCGGCACTGTGCCGGGACTGAAATGGCGGAGATGATGGCCTATGGCGCCAGCGTCGGCTCCGCCAAGGCACAGCGCAAGCTGGGCGCGGTCGGGTTCATCGGTAATGCCTCGGACGAGACGGCGCATTTCTTCGCCAAGGACCGGGGCTATGGCACCATGCCGCATGCCCTGATCGGCTATGCCGGCTCGACCGTACGTGCGGCTGAAATGTTCAACGAGACCCACCCGGAAGAGAACCTGACGGTTCTGGTGGATTATTTCGGCCAGGAATTCACTGACGCGCTGGCGGTCTGCCGGCGGTTCCCGGAACTGGCGGCTGCGGGCAAGGTGGCTGTGCGGCTCGACACCCATGGCGGGCGCTATGTCGAGGGCATGGATATCGGCATGTCCTATCAGGTGCTGGACCGGACCGCGCCGCAGGCGATCCGGGGTTATCGGACAGACAACGAGCTGCGCTATCTGATCGGCACCGGCGTTTCGGCGGCCGCGATCTGGCATATGCGCGAACGGCTCGACCGGGATGGCTTCAAGGCGGTCAAGATTGTTGCCTCCAGTGGCTTCTCCCCGGAGAAATGCCGGGTGATGGCACTTGCCGATGCCCCGATTGACGTGATCGGTACGGGCTCCTATCTCCCTGAGAAATGGAGCGAGACCTATGCGACCGCTGACATCGTGCGTTACGATGGCGAAGAGCGCGTCAAGGTTGGACGCGAATTTCTGTTGGATAAAACCAGATAGGGCAGCCGTGACTTCCAAGGTTCTGATCGTCGTACACCAGAAAACATCCGTCTCGGGTCATGTCGGCGTACTGCTGGAAGAACGTGGATACACGCTGGACCGGCGCTGTCCGATGATCGGGCACGAGCTTCCGGAAACACTCGACGATCATGCCGGTGTGGTGGTGTTCGGTGGCCCGATGAGTGCCAATGACGAGCATCTGGACGGCATCCGGACCGAGCTCAAGTTCATGGACACGGTGCTGGCGTCCGATACCCCGTTTTTCGGTATCTGCCTTGGTGGCCAGCTTCTGGCCAGGGCGCTTGGTGCGCAGGTCTATCTGCACGATCAGGGAAATGTAGAGGTCGGGTACACCAAGATCCATCCGACGGATCTTGGCCGCCCCTATTTTGAACATTCCGAGCACTTCTATCAGTGGCACAAGGAAGGCTTCGACGTCCCTGATGGCGCCAGCCTGCTGGCCACGGGAACCCGCTTTCCGAACCAGGCCTATCTTTATGGTGGCAACAAGCTCGGCATTCAGTTTCATCCGGAGATCACGCTGGAGATGATCCAGCGCTGGACCGCAGGCGCCGCGCACCGGATGGAAATTCCGGGTGCACAGCCGAAAGAAGCTCATATCAAGGGCTTCGAGATGTTCGGCGAGAGCATCGACCGGTGGGGCAGGGCGACGCTCGACTGGCTCGGCCTTGGCGGCTACCCGCGTGCAGTGATGGATGCGGCGGACTAAAGTTTCGCATTCTTTGCTGATTGTCCATTCTTTGCGGATTGCCCATCCTCAGCTGATTAATAGACAGCTTGTTCGCTGCTCTTTACTGTACTGCTTCCTTTCTTTGCCCCGCTGCGGGCGATCATTGACATGAAATATTCCCGTTTCGGCCGCGCATGTGCCTTTCCGCATGCCTGCCGTTCTGCAGCCCTAGCTTCAACAGGATTCCCATGAGCGACCCTGTCATCGATCATCTGCTTTCCCGTCAGGACGACATTCTTCAAGATTTGAATGCATTGCTACGCATGCCGAGCGTGAGCGCAGATCCGGCCTTTGCCCAGGGTATGGCCGATGCGCGCGACTTCCTTTCCGAAAAGCTGACGGCAATCGGGATGGAGAATGTGCAGTTGCTCGATGGTGGCGGTCAGCCCGCTGTCTATGGGGACTGGCTGCATGCGCCGGGCAAGCCGACCTTGCTGGTCTATGGTCACTACGATGTGCAGCCTCCGGATCCTCTGGACCAATGGGTGACGCCTCCCTTCGAGCCAACGGTTCGTGACGGCAAGCTCTATGCCCGCGGGGCTTCGGATGTGAAAGGCTCGACCATCATCGCCATTGAGGCCGTGGCGTCTCTGCTGGCCGTCGAAGGGCGTTGTCCGATCAATATCAAGTTCTTCCTCGAAGGGGAGGAAGAGACTGGCAGCCCAAGCCTGCGTAGCCTGATAGAGCGGTATCGCGACGTGCTGTCCGCAGACGCTGTTCTCTCTGCCGATGGCGGACGGGCGAGCCGGGAGGTGCCGACGATCAATACCGGTGCCCGCGGCACCAACGGTCTGGAATTTACCCTGCGGACCGCTGATGGCGACCTGCATTCCGGCCGTTATGGTGGAGCGGTTCGTAATGCCCTGCATGAAATGGCCATGTTGATTGCCAGCCTGCATGATAGCGAGGGACGGGTAACCGTCTCCGGCTTCGATACCGACATGGAGCAGCCGAGCGCGCGGCAACGTGCGGACACTGCGGCATTTCCGTTTGACGAGGCTGCGTTCCTGCAAGAGGTCGGCGCAACCGGGGCTGGCGATCCGGCCATTGCCATGCGCGAGCGGATCACCCTGCGGCCCTGCCTGGACGTGAATGGCATGTGGGGCGGGTATACGGGCGCCGGATCGAAGACCATCATTCCGTCGGAAGCTCACGCCAAGATCAGCATCCGGGTTGCCGCCGGGCAGGACCCCAAACGGGTTGCGGATGCTGTTGTGGCGCATCTTGAGGCTCATTGTCCGGAAGGCGTAAGCCTGAGCTTCGACCGGGTCGGTGCGGGCTCACCGGCTTCCACCCTGGCGCCGGATCATCCATTGGTCCAGGCGGCGGAGACCGTTTTGCTACGGGAGAGCGGGAAACAGCCTATCCATGTCCGGCTTGGCGCGAGTGTGCCGATTACATCGATTTTCAAGGAGATGATGGGGATGGACACACTCATGTTCGGCTTCAACCTGCCGGACGAGCCGGTGCATGCACCGAACGAATTCTTCCGCCTGGAATCCGTTCCCATGGGGCTGCGCGCCTGGCCGCAGATTTTGCGTGAGCTGGCTGCGTTTGAGCCGGGGGCTTTCAGGAGCTAAGAAGGGCGCCGATTACGGTAACTCGGGCGGGTTTAGAGGGGCTTCTCATACTTCCTTGCAAGCTCTTAAAATGACATTCAGTTCCTGAACGACGCCCCATTTTTCCTGGGCCGCCTGAATGATTTCTTCTTGCGAGATTTCATTATTTTTCAGTTTGTTATCCCAAACGGGGTCGTACTTGTAGGATACGTTTATTAAATCAAAATCAACATCGAGCATAAAGGCGAGCATCGTCGCGTTGACGTTGCGATCCATCCAGTCCTGATTCACTTTTTTACTGAGCATCTTAAAAGTGCCGGATGTGAAGGACCGGACATGTGTCGGGTCTGTGTAGAAAGTGGGATGCATATAGAAAGGGACAGAAATTTTAATTATCCCGTCATTTCTCAATACGCGGTAAATTTCTTTTATAATATTAAAAAAAACGTCCCTTTGTTCGCCAAGATGTTCAAGGACGTGGATCGCCGTTATTTCAGAAACGGAGTTGCTTTCAAAAGACCAGGGCGTCTCTTCAAGGTTCATTAAGACGTCTGGCTTGCACTCTTCGAAGTTATCGACATTAATATAGCCATCCATTTTTCTGAAGCCGCTGCCGATATTCAGTTTCATTTGAAAAATTACTCTCTAAATGGACAAGTTTAAATGGATATAACAGGAAAATAATCGGGTCAATAGTTCCGAAAGTTGCATTCCTTCAAAAAAAGAGCGGAGCAGGATCATCCTGCTCCGCTCTTATCGAGTGTGTCTCTAAAGCTTATTTCAGCTCGAGGCTCAGTCCCTTGTAGAGACCGGCGCCGTAGATGCCATGGGCCTCAACCGGCTTCAGACGCGGGCCGGCGGCGACGAACATCGGCTCGTGCACGATCGGGATCCAGACAACGGCGTCATGCACCTGCTTCTCGACCTTTGCATAGGCTGCCGCGCGCGCTTCGTCGGTCAGGGCGCCGCGTGCTTCCTTCAGCCATTCGTCTGTCTGGGCGTTGTCCCAGTTCATCCGGTTCGGCGTCGGCATGTTGGTGGACGGGAAGTAGAGGTTCAGAGCATCGCCCGCTGAAACATACGGATAGCTCATGGTGTAGAGATCGAAATCCTGGGTCTTCAGCTTGCCCCAGATCACCGTGGCGTCGAACACTTCAACCTTGAGGTCGATGCCGACTTTGCGGAGATCGCCCTGCAGGGCTTCCATCACCTGGCGCCAGATGTTGGAGAAGCTGTAGGCAACCAGCTCCAGCTTCTTGCCGTCCTTCACGCGGAACCCGTCCGAGCCCATTTTCCAGCCGGCGTCGTCGAGGATCTTGGCGGCCTTTTCCGGATCGTATCCGAACAGGCTCTCATCGATCTGGTCGGCCGCGTAGTCGAGCGTGCCCGGATGGGTGTAGGCATGAGCTGCTTCGGCTTTACCGAAGAACGGGCCTTCCGCCATGGCCTGCTGGTCGACGGCGAGGTTGATCGCCTTGCGGACTTCGAGATCATTCACGATATCGCGCGTGATCTTGAAGCCGACATAGTAGGTCCAGAAGTAGAACGGCGGGGAGGTCACGGAGATCTGCGGGTTGGCCTCAAGCTGGTCGATCGCCCAGTAAGGCAGGTATTGAGTGAGATCGCCCTGGTTGGTCTGAAGGCCGGCAACCCGGTTATTGTCTTCCGGAACGATTTTCCAGACGACCTTATCGATCTTCGCCGGGCCCGTGTTCTTGTAGAAATCCGGCCCCCAGTGATAGGCGTCATGCTTGGTCATGACGAGCTGGTTGCGCGGCTCCCAGCTTTCGAAGCAGTAGGGGCCGGTTCCGTCAAAGCCCTTCACGCCGAAATCGTCGCCGAGTTCGTTCACCTCGTCGATATTGAGGATCGTGTGGAAATGCTGCGTCATTTGATACAGCAGTTCGGAATAGGGCTGCTCCAGCTCGTATTCGACGACATAGTCGCCGACAGCCCGGATTTCCTTCACATCACCGGCGCGGTTCTTGACCACGCCTTTATCCAGCGCGAGCCAGCGATCGATGGTCGCCTTGACGTCGGCGGCGGTCAGCTTCTTGCCGCTGCAGAAGGTAACGTCTTCGCGCAGCTTGAAGGTGTAGAGCTTGCCGTCTTCGGACACCTTCCAGGATTCCGCCAGCAGGGGGCGGATCGTCTTCATGTCGGGGGCAAGGGCGACCAGAGTATCGCCCATCATGAACATCACTTCCGCGGTCGCGCGGGATGTGGATGTGTGCGGATCGTAGCGGTCTGTATCGATCGTGCGCAGAACGCTGATCGATGTTTCGGCGACGGCAGGCGTCGCAAAGGGTAGAATCGCGGTCAGGGCGACGGCCCCGGCGCGAAGCAGAAACTTGCGAAGTTCCATAGTGAAGCCTCCTTTTTTTGTTCCGGAATGCCGGGCGGCAACCGGTTTCGGCCCGGGGCTGGACCCGGGCGCGTTCCTACTGACGCAGCCGGGGGTCAAGGACGTCCCGCAGCGCATCTCCCAACACATTGAAGCAGAGCACGATGACCAGGATCGCCAGACTGGGGATGGTCGAAACGTGCGGAGCGAAGAACAGGAAGTTCCGCCCTTCCGACGCCATGGTGCCAAGCTCGGCGGTGGGCGGCTGGGCCCCGAGACCGATGAAACTGAGCGCGGCGCCCAGCAGGATGGTCTGGCCAAGTTGGAGCGTCAGATAGACGAAAATTGTCGAAGCGCTGTTCGGCAGCAGATGAAACCAGATGATCCGGGCATCGCTCATGCCGATGGCGCGGCTGGCAGTGATGTATTCCATTTGCATTTGGACCACGGCGGCGCCGCGGGTAATCCGCGCGATCGTCGGCACGGCCGAAACGGTCAGGGCGATGGTAATGGAGAAAATGCCCGAGCCAAGAACCGCCGCGATGGCGAGGCCGAACAGGATTGAGGGAAAGGACAGAAGAATGTCGACGACCCGCATGATCGGACCTTCGAGCCATTTGTAGTAAGCGGCAAGCAGGCCCAGAAATGCGCCGATAATGCCGCCGGCCATAACAGCCATCATGCCCATGATCAGCGTTGTCCGGGTGCCGTAGAGCAGGCGGCTGAGAATATCCCGTCCAAGTCCATCCGTGCCGAGCAGGTGTTCGGCAACGGCGCCCGGCGCCCAGATCGGCGGTTTCAGCATGTTCCGCAGATTGTTGTCGTACGGATCATGCGGGGAGAGGACCGGAGCCAGCAGCGCCGCGAGCACGATAAGGGCGAGCAGGGTGGCGGATATGATGGCCCCCTTGTCACGCTTCAGTTTTTGCAGCGTGCTTCGGCGGGGGGACATCGGTGTGCCGGGTTCGTCTTCGGCGGCGGACATGGTTATAGGGATGGCGTTCATGATGTCCTCAGGCGTGGATCGAGCACGGCGTAGAGCAGGTCCACGATGATGTTGACCGCAATGAAGGATACCGCCAGGACGAGAATGGCTCCCTGGCTCAGGGCATAATCGGCGGAAACGATGGCGCCGACGGCAAGGCGTCCGACACCGGGCCAGGCAAACATGGTTTCCGTCACCACGGCACCGCCGAGCAGGAAGCCGATCTGCAGGCCGATAAGGGTGACCACCGGGATCAGCGAGTTGCGCAAGGCGTGCTTCAGAACGATCACCCGTTCCGACACGCCTTTTGCACGGGCCGTGCGGACGAAATCGCTGTTCAGCACCTCAAGGAGTGAGGTGCGGGTCATGCGGGCCACGGGGCCGATAAAGACGCCACCAAGAGTAATGGCGGGCAGAATGATGTGCCGGATGCCTTCAATCGTCCAGAGGGGTCCCGCGCGTCCCTGAAACGGCAGCAGCTGCCATTTGAAGCCGACATACTGAATCAGGATCAGGCCGAACCAGAAGATCGGCATGGAAACGCCGGCAACGGAGGCGGCCATGATGATCCGGTCCGAGATCTTGCCGCGCCGCACGGCGGCGAGGGTGCCGAACAGGATACCGAGAGGGATGGCCCAGATCAGGCTTGCCGCCATGAGTTCCATGGTCGGGCCGACGGTATTGGCAAGCTCGTCGACAACCGCGCTGTTGGAAATCATGGAGCGACCGAGATCGCCCTGCAGGACGCGGCTGAGATAGATGCCGAACTGGACGATAACCGGCTCGTTCAGTCCCATGGACTCGCGAATGGCCTCAATGTCGGCGGCGCTGGCTGTCGGCCCCGCGAGAACGGTCGCCGGGTCCGTCGGAACGACCTGCATCAGCATGAAGCCGATAAACAACACGCCGAGAAGAACGGGAATGGAAACGAAGAGTCGTTTTGTTATGTGTCTAAGCATGATTTCGCGATCTGAAGTCGCTGGGAGGGTGAAGGCATATGTCGCAACTCATGTGCCAATTGGAGGCCGGTAGTGTGATTTGGCCAGGAACTGGCTAAAGCCCGCGAGACGGAGCGAAAAGGAAGGCAAGCATACACAGGATAAGCTGAAAGTGTGTGCCGAAATTTTAGGCTATAAGTATGCTGCGGCGCACAAAAATGCATCAGGGCACGTTCGCGGCACCTGCCCGGGAACGTGCCGTTTAAGTGCCTTCTAGACGCCCTCGACGAGTACGGCATTACCCGTTGATGCAGCCTGCCGCAGAGCCTTGGGCTTTTCGTATTCCGAGGAGAAATACCATTCCCGGTCGCGATCGAAGCTATCGAATCGAACCACGACGGTGCGCGGGTTCGGTGTGCCCTCAAGGTCTTCCTGCTTGCCGCCGCGCACGATGTATTCACCGCCATATTGCGCGATCGTACCGGGAACCTGTTTGCGGTATTCCTCGAATGCGCTGGCATCCGAAACGTCGATTTGGGCAATGATATATCCGGCCGGCATGTTTCTCTCCCTGGCTTCATACTGTTCAGGAGAGAGTATCGGGTCGGGAGGTGTTGTTGCCAAGCGGCGGGACGAATGCTTCAGTTCCGGCCATGCATCAATTCCATGTGGTTATCAGTCGATCCATTATCCAACCGGGGAGATCAGTATGAGCGCGGGTGAAGGTGAAATCCTTCTGACGGTGTTTCTGAAGCACCAGAAGGATAAAAACTTAAGTGAAATCAACGAGAAGCTTGAAAATTCGGAATTCTGGAAGCAGTTCCCTCCGCAGGGCATCGAGGTGGTGAACTGGTACGTGATGATGGGGATCGGACAGGTCGCCATCCTGCGCGTGCCGGGGCACCGGTTGCGGGAGGTCAATCTGGCTATTGAGAAAAGCGCCTGGGGCGCGTTCGATACGGAATTCTATCCGACCTATGATTTCATGCCGGTGTTGAAGGACATCAAAGCCCGGCACGGTATTGATATGTGAGCGCTTGGGCGTCCGTTTTCGCTTTGTGAGCCTGCCCGCGCCGCGCTAAGAGAGGCGCCATGACCGAGACACTTACGATTGCATTGGCCCAGTTGAACCCGACTGTCGGGGACTTTCAGGGCAATCTCGAACGGCTGCGCGACGCGCGGGCCGAGGCGGCGGAGCAGGGCGCGGACCTGCTGCTGACGAGCGAGCTTTATGTTTGCGGCTACCCGCCGGAAGACCTGATCCTGAAGCCGATGTTCGTCGACAGCATCCGCATTGCTGTCGATACCTTCGCTGGGGAGACCGCGGATGGCGGACCAGCGGTGCTGCTTGGCACACCGTGGCGCGGCGATGATGGCCGGGTCTATAACGCGATGGTGCTGATCGAGGACGGCAAGGTCACGGGCGAGCGCTACAAGGCCGATCTGCCGAATTACGGTGTGTTCGACGAGAAGCGCGTCTTCGCCGCTGGCGACATGCCGGGGCCGATTGCTTTCAAGGGTGTGCGCATCGGTATTCCGATCTGCGAGGATATCTGGACCCCGGACGTGGTCGAGTGCATTGCCGAGACGGGTGGCGAGATCCTGCTGGTCCCGAACGGATCTCCGTTCGAGGCGGGCAAGACGGATCAGCGCCAGCAGCTCGGCATTTCCCGCGTGGTCGAAAGCGAGTTGCCGCTGGTCTATCTAAACCAGCTTGGCGGTCAGGACGAGCTGGTGTTCGATGGGGCATCCTTCGTGCTGAATGCGGACCGGACTCTCGCGGCGCAACTGCCTGCATGGCAGGAAAAGGTCGTTATCACCCATTGGAGCAATGGGCCGGACGGCTGGATCTGTGCTCCGGCCGAAACCGTCGAGATCGAGACCAGGGACGCGGCGCTTTATCAGGCGCTGATCTGCGGTGTCCGTGACTATGTAAACAAGAACGGTTTCAAGGGCGTGCTGATCGGCATGTCGGGCGGTATTGATTCCGCCCTGAGTGCCGCCGTTGCCGTTGATGCACTTGGCTCCGACCGGGTGCATTGCGTGATGATGCCGTCACCCTATACCAGCCGGGAAAGCCTGGAAGACGCGGCTGAAGCGTCCCGGTTGCTTGGCGTGCGTCTGGACGAGATCAATATCGGTCCGGCCATGGGCGCGTTCGAGGAGATGCTGGCGCCTTTCTTCGAAGGCACGAACAGCGACATTACCGAAGAGAACATCCAGTCCCGCTCGCGCGGCATGGCCCTGATGGCCCTGTCCAACAAGTTTGGCTACATGGTGCTCTCGACCGGCAACAAGTCCGAGATGTCCGTCGGTTATGCGACGCTTTATGGCGATATGTGCGGCGGCTACAACGTGCTGAAGGACGTCTACAAGATGTCCGTCTTCGCGCTCTGCCGCTGGCGTAACGAGAACAAGCCAGCCGGCGCTCTCGGCCCTGACGGTGCGGTCATGCCGGAGCGGATCATCACCAAGCCGCCATCCGCCGAACTGCGTCCCGACCAGAAGGATGAGGATTCCCTTCCTCCCTATCCGGTGCTGGATGCCATCCTGGAAGAGCTGATCGAAAACGAGACACCGATCGCCGATATCGTGGCCAAGGGCTATGATTCAGAGATCGTGCTCAAGGTCTGGCGTCTGCTGGACCGTGCCGAGTACAAGCGCCGTCAGGCACCTCCGGGCGTCAAGGTCACGCTGAAAGCCTTCGGCCGCGACCGCCGTTATCCGCTGACCAATGCCTTCCTCGGCGCCTATATGGCGTCGCCCGTATCCAAGGCCGCAGAATGACCTCTTCGAACATGGTAATCGTCCGCTTCGCGCCAAGCCCGACGGGCCGTTTGCATGTCGGCAATACCAGGACCGCTCTGGTCAACTGGCTGTATGCCCGCAAGGCTGGCGGCACCTTCCTGTTGCGCATGGACGATACGGACGACGAGCGCTCGACCGCGGAATACGAGCGGGGGATCGAAGAGGACCTGACCTGGCTTGGCCTCACCTGGGACCAGTTCGCCCGCCAGTCGGACCGGCTGGACCGCTATGACGCGGCTGTTGAGCGCCTGAAGGCCTCCGGCCGGCTCTATCCCTGTTACGAAACCCAGGATGAGCTTGGCCTGAAGCGCAAGGCGCAGCTCTCCGCCGGACGTCCCCCGGTTTATGACCGCTCGGCACTGAACCTGAGTGACGCGGAAAAGGCGGAGAAGGAAGCGGCAGGCATTCAGCCGCACTGGCGCTTCAAGCTGATCCATGAGGAAGAGCGCTGGAGCGATCTGGTGCGGGGTGAGTCCCACTATCACATGGCCAGCCTCAGCGATCCGGTGCTGCTGCGGGCAGATGGCCGGCCGATCTATACGCTGGCCTCCGTGGTCGACGATATCGAGCTCGGTATCACGCATATCCTGCGTGGTGAGGATCATCTGACCAATTCCGCGGCGCAGATCCAGCTCTTCAAGGCGCTCGATGCCGTGCCGCCGCAGATGGGGCACCTTTCCCTGCTGACGGACGCGGACGGGCAGGGGCTTTCCAAACGGCTTGGCTCGCTCGGCCTGCAGCAGCTTCGGGACGATGGTCTTGAGGCCATGTCGATCAACACGCTGCTGGCCAAGATGGGCACGTCGGACCCGGTCGAGCCGAGGCAGTCTCTCGACCAGCTCGTCGCCGATTTCGACATTTCCAAATTCTCCCGCGCCACGCCGCGTTTCGATCCGGCGGAGCTGCATGGCCTGAATGCGAAGATCCTGCATGACACGGCATTTACCGCTGTTGCCGACCGGCTGACGGAGATGGGGATTACCGGTGGCGAAGCCTTCTGGCTGGCGGTCAGGGGAAACCTCGAACTGCTGCCGGACGCGAAACTCTGGTGGGGTGTCTGTTCGGGTGAGATTGATCCGCTGATCGAGGATGCGGAATATGCCGCTGCCGCTGCGGCTGTCCTGCCGGAAGGTCCGTGGGATCAGGGAACCTGGAAGGCATGGGCGGACGCGGTGAAGGCGGAGACCGGCCGCAAGGGCAAGCAGCTCTTCATGCCATTGCGCGAGGCGGTGACGGGGCAAAGCCGTGGACCGGACATGGGCGAACTGCTACCCTTGATCCCGCGCGAGAAAGTACTCGCACGGCTGCAAGGCTCCCGCGCCTGAGGAATTCTCGATGTTTTCGCGCAAACTGCATGACGTGATCAATGTTCCGGCGTTTCTTGCCGGCGATCTCTGTCGCATCTAGGCGCCCGGACCGGCCCCGTCCGGTTCCCCCAAATATTCTCTATTATACGCGAAACGGAAGCCCGCGCGATGTCCGCCATGACCATCAAGTTGCATAATACTCTGACGCGTCAGAAAGAAACCTTCGAGCCGATCGATCCGTCGAACGTGCGGCTCTATGCGTGCGGGCCGACCGTCTATGACTATGCCCATATCGGTAATGCGCGCCCCGTGATTGCTGTCGACATACTGTTCCGCCTGCTGCGCCTCGCCTATGGCGAGGAGCATGTGCTCTATGTCCGGAACATCACGGACATAGACGACAAGATCAACGCGCGGGCCAAGGAATCCGGCATCACCATTCGTGAGCTGACGGACGGCACCGCCGAGATCTACCAGGCCGATATGGCCGCGCTGCAAGCGCTGCCGCCGTCGGTCGAGCCGCGTGCGACAGAGAATGTCGCCGGCATGATCGAGATGATCTCGGTCCTGATCGAGAAGGGCCATGCCTATGCGGCGGACGGCCATGTTCTCTTCAGCGTGCCATCCATGCCGAATTATGGCGGGCTGTCCCGGCGGAACCGGGACGAGCTTATCGCCGGTGCCCGCGTTGAGGTGGCGCCGTACAAGAAAGATCCGGCCGATTTCATCCTCTGGAAGCCGTCGGACGATGAAACACCGGGCTGGGAGAGCCCGTGGGGCTACGGCCGGCCGGGCTGGCACATCGAATGCTCGGCCATGAGCGCACGCTATCTCGGCGACGAGTTCGACATTCATGCCGGCGGGCTGGATCTGATCTTCCCGCACCATGAGAACGAGATTGCCCAGAGCTGCTGCGCGCATGGCAGCGACCGGATGGCCCGCTATTGGGTGCATAACGGCTTCGTCACCGTCGAGGGTGAGAAGATGGCCAAGTCCGTTGGCAACTTCTACACCGTCAACGACCTGCTGAAGGACTGGCAGGGCGAGGTGATCCGCTATCATCTGATGTCCACTCACTACCGGGCACCGATGGATTTCTCCAAGGATGGTCTGAAGGAAGCGAAAGCGGCGCTCGACCGGTTCTATCTGGTGCTGCGCAATGTGGAGGTCGATGAGCTTCCCGAGGCGAAGCCCGACCGGCACATGGTCGATGCACTGATCGACGATCTGAACACGCCGCTTGCGATTGCCCGGCTGCACGTGCTCGCGACGGAGGCCAACAAGGCGCCGACCCGGCGGAAGAAGGCAAAGGCCCAGGCCAAGTTGAAAGCTTCTGGGGAACTTCTGGGACTCTTCGGCAGCGATCCGGATGCCTGGTTCCGCTGGACGCCTGACTCGGTCGAAAGCCTCAGCGATGCCGATATCGAAGCGCTGGTCGCACGACGCATCGAAGCCCGTAAGGAAAAGGATTTCGCGGAAGCAGACCGTGTCCGCGATCAGCTTGCCGAGGCAGGCATCGTGCTTGAGGACGGGGCCGGGGGGACGGCCTGGCGGCGTGGGTAGCCTGTAAGGCTCATGCGCTGTTGTAGGGGATCTCGGTCGCGACCATGCTGACCAGAATACGTTTGACTTTTGTCTCCTCGTCGACGAGCGGCAGGATCAGGCGGGACCAGCGATCCCAGCGCGGGATCTTGTCCAGCTCGCGGGTCCGCTCCTTGTCATGTTCGGTATAGACCGTGATGTTGTTGCGAGCGGAGGCTTGGTATTGCGGCCGCACGTTGCGGGTCGATTCCGTGTTCAGGTCCCCGCTTGTGCGACCGGTAAGATCGGCTCCATAGGTGTCGGCGACCTGTGAGCCGTAAAGCCGGTAGCGGTAATCCGCGAAATTGTCCGTCGGCTCCAGTACAACGATCGAGCCGAGGGCTGGTTTCACGTCGAGCGGATCGAAACGCTTGTAGAAGACCCCGTTGATGTCATCGCGATATTTCGACTTGAACCAGTCCACCAGACAGCGGTGCTGCGGATGGATGAAATGATTGCTGTCGAGTTCCGCATTGCGGACAGCGGTGATCGTGTAGTTATGCAAGGTGTAGCCGCGTGTGTCGGGCAGCAGTTTTTGCAAGTCGGGGCTGGCGGCAGCCAGGGAAGCGTAAATGAACTGATCGTCTCGCAAAGGCGTGCTCGCTGGTTTGGGGGAGGCTGGACCGGTCAGTATCCTCATATGTAGATTTGGATAAATTTAAGTTAAAGAGCTAATTGACTTCCGTAAGCTGACGGCCGATTTGCGGGCCGGAGTTCACTGATGGTGAGCCCTGGCCGTCATGTGTTGGGGTGGTTCTTCCACCGTTCGGGGCTTATGCCTTTGTGCCAGCCATGACGGGAATGCTAAAACACCGTCATGCATAACAGGATCGGGCCTATGACGGATAATCGCATCTATCTTTTCGACACGACACTCAGAGACGGTCAGCAAACCCGCGGCGTGGATTTCACGCCGGCGGACAAGATTGCGATTGCGCGCGCTCTGGACGAGATCGGGATAGATTACGTCGAAGGTGGCTGGCCGGGTGCGAACCCGACGGATGACCGGTTCTTCGCCGAACCGCCCAAGCTGGAGCGGGCAACGCTTGTCGCGTTCGGCATGACGCGGCGCCCGGGGCGCAGCGCCGAGAACGACCCGGGACTTGCTGGCGTGCTCGGCTCGAAAGCGGGGGCGGCGTGTCTGGTTGGCAAGACATGGGACTTCCATGTCGATGTCGCCCTTGAGATCGATCGGGACGAAAATGTCCAGATGATCAGGGACAGCATGGCTCTGGCGATCAAGCGCGGTTTTGAGCCGATGTTCGATTGCGAGCATTTCTTTGACGGCTACAAGGCCAATCCGGAATATGCGCTGTCTTGCGTAACGGCGGCCTATGAGTCCGGCGCCCGCTGGATTGTACTCTGCGACACGAACGGCGGAACCTTGCCGCATGAGGTCGAGGCGATTGTTTCCGATGTCGTCAAGGCGGTTCCTGGAACGCATCTGGGCATTCATACCCATAACGACACCGAGAACGCCGTGGCCAACACTCTGGCAGCCGTGCGCGCCGGAGCGCGGCAGGTGCAGGGCACGATCAACGGCCTGGGCGAGCGCTGCGGCAATGCGAATATCGTCACCCTGACGGCGATCCTTGGCCTGAAGATGGGCTATGAGACCGGAGTGGATGCGAAGGGCATGAAGCAGCTGAAGAAGCTGTCACGCATGCTGGATGATCGTCTGAACCGGTCTCCGAACCCGCATGCGGCCTTTGTCGGCGAAGCTGCCTTCGCGCATAAAGGCGGTCTGCATGTTTCGGCCGTTCAGAAAGATCCGAGAACCTACGAGCATATCGATCCGGAACTGGTCGGGAACCAGCGCCATATTCTGGTCTCGGATCAGGCGGGGCGCTCGAACATCCTTGCCCGTTTTGCCGAGATCGGGGTTGAGATCGATCCCAAGAATCCGAAAGTCCAGCGTTTGGTCGAGGACGTGAAGGAAAAGGAATTCCTCGGCTATTCCTACGATACCGCTGAAGCAAGTTTTGAGCTTCTGGCCCGGCGTACCGTCGAGTCCGTGCCGGACTATTTCTCCATCGAACGGTTCCGGGTCATGGATGAGCGCCGCTTCAATGCGAAGGGGCAGATGGTCATCGAGTCCGAAGCGACGGCGACCGTCGAGGTCGCAGGGCAGCGTCTGCATGAGGTCGCGGTCGGTAACGGTCCGGTCAACGCACTCGATCTCGCGATCCGAAAGGCATTGAGCACGGCCTATCCCGATCTCAACGGGGTGAAACTGATGGACTACAAGGTCCGGATCCTGCCGCCACCACCGAACAGCGACGGCACGGACGCCGTTACCCGGGTGATGATCGAAAGCGCCGGGCCGGACGGCTCCATGTGGCGCACGGTCGGGGTTTCGGCCAACATCATCGACGCCTCGATCATGGCGCTCTCGGACAGTCTGAATTACCGGCTTCTGAAGTCCGGAACCATCGCAAAGGTCGACGCCTGAGCCATGGCGGGAACAGATAAGAGCAAGGCGGGCATCCGTGGTGATGTGGAAGCGCCTGTTGTCATCCTCGTCCGGCCGCAATTGGGAGAGAATATCGGCGCCGCCGCGCGGGCCATGCTGAATTGCGGGCTGGAGGAAATGCGGCTGGTGGCACCGCGCGACGGCTGGCCAAACCCGGCGGCGGAAGCCATGGCGGCCGGCGCGGTCCCGGTTCTGGAAAACGCCAGGGTCTTTGAGACCACGAAAGAGGCTATCGCGGATCTCAAGCTGGTTCTGGCAACCACAGCCAGGAGCAGGGATCAGGTCAAACCGGCCTTTACGCCCCGTGCTGCCGCGGCGGAAATGAAACGCCATATCGGCAGCGGGTATCGGGGCGGCATTCTTTTCGGGCCGGAGCGGTCAGGGCTGGAGAATGACGAGGTGGCTCTGGCCGATGCTATCGTGCATGTACCGCTGAACCCGGCATTCTCGTCACTCAACCTCGCCCAGGCTGTTTTGCTGCTTGGTTACGAATGGTATCAGGCCGGGGACGAGACCCCCGATCTTGTCCTGGGCGGCCAGAGCGAGCCCGCCAGCGTTGAGGACCGGGAATATTTCCTGAACCGCCTGGAAGACGAGCTGCACGAGGGCGGCTTCCTGTTTCCCGAGACCCTCGCGCCGACCATCCGCCGCAATATCCGCAATATCTTTAACCGTGCACAGATGACGGATCAGGATGTGCGGACGATGCATGGCGTGGTCAGCACGCTGTTGAAGAACAAGGTACGGAAAAAAGGCTGATCCGCCCTCTTCCTGCTATGGCTGGTCAGCCGCCTTCTTCCGTTGTGCCCGGGCCACCAGATTGAGCACCTCGACCGCTGCCGAGAAGAACACCGCGAAATAGATATAACCGCGCGGGATGTGGAAATGCAGCCCGTCTGCCACAAGCGCGACGCCGACCAGCATCAGGAAGCTGAGGGCCAGCATTTTGGTGGTCGGATGATTCTCGATGAAGCTGGCGATCGGGCCGGCGGCGGCGATCATCACAGCCATGGCAATGACGACGGCGGCGATCATGACGCCCAGATCCTCGACCATGCCGACGGCGGTGATCACGGAATCAATGGAGAACACAAGGTCGAGCACAATGATCTGGCCGATCACGCCAGCAAGCCCGGCACCGGCTTTTGCCGTTGTCTTTCCATTGTCCCCCTCGACCGAGTTGTGGATCTCGTGTGTGCCCTTGTAGAGCAGGAACAACCCGCCAAGCAGAAGGATGAGATCGCGCCAGGAAAGGGTGAAGCCCTGGATTTCTGCCAGCGGGGCGGTCAGGCCAACGATCCAGGCGAGGGCCGAGAGCATCAGCAGACGCAGAATCAGCGCCAGCCCAAGGCCTATCCGCCGGGCCATGGGCCTCTGGGATTCCGGCAGGGTCTCGGCGACAATCGAAACGAAGATGATATTGTCGATACCGAGGATGATTTCCAGCGCTGTCAGGGTGGCGAGACTTGCCCAGAGTGCGGGGTCCAGAATCCAGTCCATGCGCGGAAATCCTTCTTTGAATGCAGTGCTCGAACAAGACTATAACGTGCTGTGTTTTATCCGGTTCCGTCCCGCCATGCACCGCCTTGTTGCGGCAGCCGTTCCGGCGCTTGACTTGGGGGACGTGATCCGTATAGTGCGCGCCTCAATTCCCGAGAACGTGGGGCAGGCGGATAAGCCGTCGGTCCCCGGTCCAAGGCTCGAAAGAATCATGGGCACTATCGGGACAAAGTAAAGAACTCTGAAGGAGATGGGTTATGGGCAAGCGCCTTAACTCGAAGCATAAAATTGACCGGCGCCTTGGCGTCAATCTCTGGGGCCGTGCGAAGTCCCCGTTCAACGATCGTGAATATGCCCCTGGTCAGCATGGCCAGCGCCGCCGCAAGCCGTCCGATTTCGGCATTCAGCTCATGGCGAAGCAGAAGCTGAAAGGCTATTACGGCAATATCGGCGAGAAGCAGTTCCGCAAGTATTTTGCAGAAGCAGAACGGCGTCGCGGTGATACCGGCGAAAACCTCGTCGGTATTCTGGAATGCCGCCTGGACGCCGTTGTCTATCGCATGAAATTCGTGCCGACCGTATTCGCCGCGCGTCAGGCCGTCAGCCACAACCACGTCATGGTGAACGGCAAGCGCGTCAACATCCCGTCCTACATGGTCAAGGAAGGCGATGTCGTCGAGCTCAAGGAAAAGTCCCGCACGATGCCGATGGTGATCGAAGCTGCTCAGTCGAATGAGCGCGACATTCCGGATTACATGGATGTCGACCTCGACAAGAAGCGCGGCACCTTCACCCGGATCCCGAAGCTGGAAGACGTCCCGTATCCGGTTCACATGGAACCGAACCTCGTGGTCGAATTCTACTCCCGTTAATCCGGGACGACAGTTACGGAAAAGGCCGCTCTTCGGAGCGGCCTTTTTTGATTCCCGAATGATGGTGCGGGCTGGGTTCAGGCCATCCGCAACTTCTCAAGAAAGCCCGAGACCGCCTGGCGCAGACCGGAAGCATCGGCGGCGAAGACATCTGCCTGCTCCGATACACCGCCGGAGATCGTTGCCGCCTGGTCGATAGCCGAGCCCACTGTATCGAGGCCTTGCCGGACGGCATCGGTGCGCTCGACGCTGCTCCGTACCGTGTGGCTGATATCGGCGGTCGTGGTGGACTGTTTTTCCGCGGCGGCGGAGAGCACGGCCACGCGCTCGCTGATTTCGGAGATGGTGTCACGGATCTCGGTCATAGAATCCGAGGCGGAACGGGTTACCGTCTGCACCTGCGTGATCTGCTCGGAAATATCGACGGTGGCCTTTGCCGTCTGGGTGGCGAGGTTTTTCACCTCGCTGGCAACAACGGCGAAGCCCTTGCCGGCATCTCCGGCTCGTGCGGCCTCGATTGTCGCATTAAGCGCGAGAAGATTGGTCTGCTCGGCGATATCCTGGATCAGCGTGATGATCTCGCCGATCTGATCGACGGCCTGGTTAAGGGTCTGCACGGTGCCAGCCGTACGGTCGGCCGTCTGGACGGCGGAAACGGACATTTCGGCACATTGCGTGACCTGATTGCTGACTTCCCTGAACGAGTCCGACAATTCCGACACGGCGTTCGAGACGGTTTCGATGTCGGTGTGCATCTGGTGGGCGTTATCGGTGGCGTCGTGCGATACCGATTTTGCTGTTCCGGCGCTTCTGGTCAGCTCGCCAGCCTGATTACGCAAGGCATCGGCGGAATGCGCGACCTTTTCGGCGACGGAGGAGATCAGGTTGTCGATCTCGTCCGCAAGCGTGCGCATGGTCTGTTTCTGGCTTTCCTCGGCCTGTCGCTCCATCGCACGCTGTTCGTCACGCAGGCGGGCATTCTCGATCGCATTGGTTTTGAACACTTCAACGGTCCGCGCCATCTCGCCGATTTCGTCTCCGGCGCCGGTGCCGGGAATCTCGACATCATTGTCGCCGTCGGCGAGACCACGCATGGCCTCGGTGAGGCTGAGCAGGGGGCGGGTGACGCTGCGCATGGCCAGGGCGGCGGCAATCAGGCTGAGCAAGAACGCCCCGCCTGTTGCGGCGCCAATCCAGATAATGACGTTGTTGAAGACTGTGGTTGCGTTGGCGATATACGCGTCGGCCTGCTCATTGGTGATGCGGATCAACTGATGCATGTCATCGTCGATCTCCTGGATGAGCGGGAGGCCTTTCTCTTTCGTCAGCGCATCGGCCGCGAGGCGCTTTTTCTGGCCGACCAGGGCAATGACCTCGTCCCGCACCGGCCCCCATGCGGCAAAAGCCGCCCGGGCAGCCTCGACCAGCGTCTTGTCGCCAAGAAAACGCTCTTCCACGATAGCGAATGCAGCTTCGACATCCGCTGCGCGTGCGCTGACTTCTTCAGAAAGTGCCGCCAGCCGGTCTGCATCGCGGCGGATTTCCAGGATCGCAGACATGTTTCGCCGCATATCGAGGATATGACCGTTCGCGGCAAGCGCGGCGTTGGTCACCGCAAGGGAGTTCCGGTGTAGCTTTTCCGTCATGCCGAACAATTGCTGGGAGGACCAGAATGCCAATCCCCCGACGGCGAACAGGGCAAGCAAGACAATGAAAAAACCGGCAGCAATGCGCCCGCCAACCCTTAGTTTCTGCATCTCAGTTGATCCCCGCCAATTAATTAAAAGCTACAAAATCAGACGCCTTATGTATGGTGATGTTGCGGTGCAATATAAAAACAGGTCAAGGCTTATGACGTATTTTCTTCGTAAATTCTCAATTTATCATCTGATCGTGTTTTGATTGTGAATTTTTATTAATATTCTAGCTTGTTTTGAGTGGTGTGTTTGGGGGCGCTAAAGAAAAAAGGCCGCTCTGGAGAGCGGCCTTTAAATTGAAGATGCTTTGCTGATGAGGTTTTAGTCCATCAGAAAATAAAGTCGTTCAGATCGATCGCGCTAACACCGGTTAGGGTGAGTGTCCCGCCGTCGAAGCTGATTTCGAGTTCTCCCGAACCATTTACCGAGGCGATGCTATCCGCTGCGGTAACGAAGCCATCGCCGGAACTGTCCAGGCCGCCGCTGGAAACTCCAAGAGCAGAGATATCGATTTTGTCATTGGCTCCGCCAAAATCGAAGATGGTGTCGCTACCGAATGCTGAACCTGACAGAACAAAGGTATCAGCACCTCCCCCGCCGATGAGAGTGTCGTCTCCATCGCCGCCATTGAGACTGTCATCGTGAGCCCCGCCGTCGAGCAGGTCTGCACCGGCACCACCCTGCAGGGTGTCGTTGCCGTTCTCCCCGTAGAGCTCCTGCGATCCGGTTCCGAAGAAGTAGAACTCATCGCCGGCTGCGAGGCTGTCATTACCGACCCCGCCATAGAGGGTGTCGATACCAGCTCCGCCGGAGAGAGTGTCATTTCCACCATCACCAAAGAGCTGATCACTGCCAGTACCGCCGAGGAGGATGTCGTCTCCGCCACCGCCGGAGAGAGTGTCATCTCCAGCACCGCCATTGAGACTGTCATCGTGAGCCCCGCCGTCGAGCAGGTCTGCACCGGCAC
>NZ_CAXBDC010000037.1:0-38849 GCF_963974195.1 uncultured Nisaea sp. | reverse complement strand
TCGATCTCGATCATCAGGTGTTCCTCTCAGAGCAACAGGGTGGCGCATTTTGCGCCCATTCCGATCCGTCTTCTGGACCACTACCTTAATGCAAACGCCCTGACCAGCAGACATTGGACACAGATCATGCCGACCATTCTCGTTCTCACCAGCAGCGCCCTCGGCGATGCTTCCACTTCCGGACTGCTTATCGACGAAGCGGTTGCGAAACTTCAGGCGCAACAACCGGGCGCGACGATTATCCGCCGCGATGTCGGTGGCTCCCCGCTGCCGCACCTTAACGAAAACACAGTCGGCATCATTCGCGGCGCCGAGGCGACGAATGACGAGCAGGTGGCCGCGAAAAAGCTGGCAGCCGAACTCGTTGGTGAATTGCAGGCGGCCGACACCGTACTGATCGGCGCGCCGATGTATAATTTCGGCATTACCTCGACCCTGAAGACATGGTTCGACCATGTGCTGCAGGCCGGCGTGACGTTCCGCTATACCGAGAACGGCCCGGAAGGTCTGCTGAACGGCAAGCGTGCGATCGTCGTCGAGACCCGGGGCGGTCTCTATAGCGAGGGTCCGGCCCAGGTGATGGATGCGCAGGAACCACACCTGCGCGGCATGCTCGGCTTCATCGGCATTTCCGACGTGACCTTCGTCCGGGCCGAGAAGCTCGCCTTTGGTGACGAGGCCCGGGAGGAATCCCTCACCGGTGCCCGCAAGGCACTGGATGGAGCGTTCGCGGCCGCTGCCTGATCCATTTGATACGAAGCCGCCGCCGGAGTGATCCGGCGGCGGCTTTTGTTTATCTGTTGTTCAGATACGCCTATTTTTTCAGGCGCGGTTTTTCGATGTTCGCGAGATCGCAATGCGCGTCCGCCATGGCGGAGAAATCCTGCTTGCCGAAGCCCCGGGCGCGGGCGGCGGTGAACATTTCCCGCGCGGCGGCGGCCATCGGCATCGGCACCTTGGCGGCGTTCGCGGCCTGGATGATCAGTGACAGATCCTTATGAGCCAGATCGATGGTGAAGCCCGGCGCGGTATCGCCTTTCAGTACCTTGTCCGGCCAGTTCACCTTGAGCTGACCGTTCACCGCTGTCGTGCCGTAGATCACGTCCAGAGTCCGTTCGAGATCGAGCCCGAAGCCCTGCGACAGGGCCAGCGCCTCGGCGTTGAACTGGCAGGAAGCGACGGCAAGGAAGTTGTTCACGAGCTTCGTGCGGGTTCCGGTGCCCACTCCGCCGCAGTGATAGACGGTGGTTCCCATGGCTTCGAGCATCGGCTTCACGCGCTCGAAATCTTCCGGCTCGGCACCGACCATGAAGAGGGATTCACCCCTATCCGCATGCTGGGCAAGACGGCCGACCGGTGCGTCGACAAAGCTCAGGCCTTTCGCTTTTGCCATAGCGGCGAGCTCGTCCGTCGTTTCCGGATCGACCGTGCTCATGTCGAGGATGAGAGCGCCTTTAGGGGCATTCGCGATGATTCCGTCCGGTCCGGCGACAACCTCGCGGACAACGGGCGAGTCCGGCAGCATGGTCACGATCACGTCGGACTTGCTGGCGACTTCGGCAACGGTCGCCGCGCTCGACGCCTGCAACAGTTCCAGTTCCTTTACCGCATCCTGATTGATGTCGTTGACGACAAGCCGGAAGCCCTTGCGGCAAAGGTTGGACGCCATCGGGCGTCCCATGCGGCCAAGTCCGATAAAACCGACATTCATTTGGTTTCTTCCTCCCAGAAGATGCCGAGACCGTGCGGCTGATCAGCCTTGCCGGTCTTCATGCACGTGATTGAGTGCGCCGGAGAGTTCCGCCGCTATCGATGGAAGAAGAATTACCACGCCACGGGGCGGGCGGTCACCGGCGGGAAAGTGCAGGGCTTTATTCCCAGGCGTCACGACCAGAGAGATTAATGCTCAGGCGCGATTTATCAGATCCCGTTCGTCCCGCCATGCCCACCAGCGGGACAGCAGGTCCGCCACCTTCCGGGAGAACGGTTTGAAGGGGACTTTCTTGAAGGGCAGATCGTCGAAGGCGGTCTCCGCGCCTTTCTCGCCGAGGATCCGGCGGGACAGCTTCATCGCGAAATAGAGGCTGCGGGTGACACCGGAGCCGCAATATCCGCCGGCAAGCCAGACTCCATCCTCGAAGCCGAGATGCGGGGAATGGTCGGGAGTGTAGGCAACGTCGCCGTACCAGACATGGGCGGTCCCGATGCCTTCAAGCTGCGGAAAAATCCGGAGGGACGCGGCCTGGATAGCGGCGGCGCGTTGCTCTGGCGTGCAGCCCGGCTCTCCCATGCGGCCGCCGAAGATGAAGCGCTTTCCATCGGGAGTGGGCCGGAACCACATGAAGATCCGGGCGGACTCCCCGAACATGCGGCTTTTCGGTGTCAGCTCGGCCATCAGCTCCGCCGGGATTTCCTCAGTGGCAATGGCACCGGTGCGGATCTGTACAACACGCTGATGCATCGCGTTTGAGCGGCGGTCGGCATAACCGTTGGTCGCGACCAGAACGTCTCGTGCCGTGACCACTTTACCGCTGCAGAAAATTTCCGTTTCGGTGCCGTTGCGGCGCATGCCCCGGACGGGGGTCGAGGGAAACAGCATGGCGCCGGCTTCGATGGCTTTCTCGGCCAGGGCGTTGGCCAGCTTGCGCGGATGGATGCCGCCATCGCGGTGATAGACCACCCCGCCATCGAAGAAATCCGTGCCGATCTCGGCCCGCTGGTTTTCCTTGGCTACCATCTCGAAGGGCAGGCCAACGGCCTTGTTCAGCCGCTCGCATTCCCGTGCTGTCGCATCATAGGCGGCAACGCTGCGGGCGCCACGGAAACGGCCGGTCATCTGCAGGTCGCACTCGAGCTTTTCTTCCGCGACGAAGCGTTCGAAATAATCGAGCGCGTTCATGCCTTCCTGCATGATCGCGTGGGCTTTCTTCTCGCCATACTCGGAGGTCAGTCCGGCAATGCCAAGCTGATGAAAGCTGGGGCCGACCATGCCGCCATTGCGGGACGAGCAGCCATGGCCGATCTCCTCCGCGTCGAAAACGGCGACGGAGCGTCCCGCCCGTGCGAGATGGATGGCCGAGGCAAGCCCGGTATATCCGGCGCCGACGATGGCGACGTCAACCCGCTCCGGCAGCGCGCTTTCGGCTGTGGTCCGGGCCGGGTCGGCGCTTGCGTTCCAGTAGATACTGTTGCTTGCCATGGTCTCTAGTCCTTAACGGTCCAGCTGTCCTTGTGCCTGGCGGTGGGGAAGCGGTCCTCAAGCCCAAGTTCCGCGATCCGTTCGATGCTTGCCTCGAAAAGATTGCGCATGATGGGCATGGTTTCCGGCTCCAGCGCAACACGGCGGATGGTGTCCTCGCGTCCCTGATAGGCTTCGTACAAGGCCCGCAGATCGGCAACGGCATCGGTGTGGGAGACGTCGATCCGGAGATCGTAGGTATCGATGCCGTGCTCTCCGGTGACGCGCAGGGCCGCCGAGCGGAGCGGGCCGAGGATCTCGCCGCCGCTGTCGCGCCCGGCTTCCAGAGCTTTCATCAGCCTCTCGGCAAGCGGCAGGGAGGGATCCCGGGTGAACGCGTCCGCCATCTTCTGGGGGACTTGCGGATTGGCGAGGATATTGCCGAGTGCGAGGCAGTTCCGGCCAACCGTGTGGGAGTAGATCGAATACATCCGGCGGCCGTGATAGGCGGCAGCCCTTCCGTCGGCATCGAGCGCGCCGATCTGGCGCCATTCGATATCGGCGGTGGAGGCGCAGACCTCCGAGACCACGGCATCCGCCGCGGTGCCCTTGGCCAGCAGGGAGATGCCGAGATCGCCGAGGCGGCTGTCGGTGCGGTGCTGGGACAGCATGGCGCCACGTCCGTGGGACAGGCGCACGCAGCGGGATCCGACGGCGAGATCGGATGTGGTGATGGCCGCGCCATAGCATCCCGTGCGCTCGCAGCGTCCGATAATCGAAAAGGTCATGTAGTCCCCCTTGGCTCCCGTCGGGCGGGATTATTTTCTCAGACGGGGTCGGTTGCCGGAAGCGGCACGCCCCTGTCCTCTGCTTCGAATTTTTCCCACATCGCCTCGGTCGCGGCCTGCGCTTCCATTACGGCGGCTTTCTCGTCGATGGTCAGCAGCTCCCGGTCCCGCATCAGGAACCGGCCGTCGACCATGGTATCGGTGACAAGGCCCGGGTGTCCGTAATGCACCAGATTGGAGATCGCGGAAAGCCGAGGTGTCATGGCGGGGGTCATCAGGTCGATCATTGCCAGGTCGGCCTTCATACCGGGCGCGATGTGACCGATGCCCGGATGGTCCAGCGCGCGGGCGGCATTCACGGTGGCGTAATTGAAGACATCGTTCGGCGTCGGCGTCACCGAGCGGCCATAGGCGCCGCGATGCACGGTCAGGCCGAGCTTCATGGCATGGAACATGTCCTCGGTCATGTTGTCGGTGCCGAGGGCGATATTCACGCCAGATTCGAGGATCGCCTTGATCGGCAGGCTGTGCGGCCCCTTGGCGGACATCGAGGCGGGGCAGTGGGCGAAATGCGTGCCGGTCTCTGCCAGTATCTGGACATCCTGTTCGGTGCAGAAGGTCCAGTGCACGGCCAGCAGATCGTCGCCGAGGAAATCATTGCGTTGGAGATATTCCGTCGAGGTGCAGCCATGCAGGCTCTCGACCTGTTTTTTCTCGCTGATGATCTGGCTGAGATGCACCGTGCGGCGCAGACCGTGCTGTCCGGCGAGCTTCTTCAGTTCCGCCAGCATCCAGGGACTGCAATTGTCCGGGGCGTGTGCGGAGATCATCACCCGGACGCGATCATCCTCGGTGCCGTGGAAGCGTTCGATCAGAGCGCGGGTGCGGGTGAGGAACGTCTCGCCGAAGTCCCGGTCGAACCGGTAGGTGCCGCTGCCGACTTCGGTTGTCACCGCATCGGCGCAGCTTTCCGCAAGCCAGAGCCGCATGCCGGTATCGATCATGGCGGGTGCGTAGTCGGCCACGTGGCGCAGCGGGTCGACCATGGTCGTGGTGCCGGAACGGATTGCCTCGGCGCAGGCAAGGCGGGCGATGGCCGCGCGTTCTTGCGGCTCAAGCAGATAGGAGGCCGGAACCATGTATTGATAGACGAGATTACCCTCGATATCCTCGACCGTCCCCCGCAGCACCAGCAACACCGCGTGGGTGTGGGCATTGATCAGGCCGGGGGTGACCAGCCGGTCGCTCATGTCGACGGGTTCGAAATCCGCGAAGTCGGTGCCGTTCAGACTCTCGGTTATGGCGGCGATCCGGCTGCCGTCGGTGGCGATATGGCCCCGGCGGATTTCGGGCTTTCCATCTGCGCCATGATGGACATAGCGCGCGTCACGCAGCAGCAATCGGGTCATGTCATGCGGTCTTCTTGCGCAGGGAAACGGCGACGGTGGCAATCAGGGAGAGGACAACGAGGAAGGTGGCGACCGCCGCGATGGTCGGATCGATACTCTCCTGAATGCCTTCCCAGATCTGCTTCGGCAGGGTGTTCACGTTACGGACGGTGAGAAACAGCACGCCGACGATTTCATCGAAGCTGACGATGAAGGCGAAGATGCCGCCGGTCAGCATGCCGGGGCGGATCGCCGGAACGATGACGGAGACCACCGTCTGCCAGACCGAGGCGCCGAGGCTGCGTGCAGCCTGGGTGATGCGGCGGTCAAGATTGGCCAACGCGGTGAAGACCGAGATCGAGACATAGGGCAGTGCCAGCAGGGTGTGGGCCAGAATGACGCCGAAATAGGTGTCGATCAGGTCGAGCTTTACCCAGAACCGGTAGAAACCGAGGGACTGAACCACGGGCGGTACCAGGATCGGCACGATCAGCACCCAGCGGGCAATGGTCGAAGCCCGGCTGGAAATCAGCCAGCAGCCGATGGAGAAAGCCGTGCCGAGCACGGTGGCGGCAAGGGCGACGGCGACACCGATCCAGATACTGGTCCAGGTCGCGCCGAGCCATTCGGCGGAGCTGAAATAGTTCTCGTAATGCTGCAACGACAGATGCTCTTTCGGCAGACCGATATAGCTGGTGTCGGTCAACGAGATCGGAATCACCACGAGCAGCGGCAACAGCAGGAACGCAAGGACGGCCCAGGCGCCGGTATTGAAGAAGATGCGGAACGGCGAGGTCTTCATCAGTTGCGCTCCAGCAGGGCGGATTTCAGGTTCACGAAGCGCGCCGCGATGAGCAGCACAAGCGCCGTCGCGACCAGCAGCGCGACGGAGAGCGCCGAGCCGAGGCCCCAGGCCAGGAATTCCTGGATCTGATAGGTGATGTATTCGGAGATCATCAGCACGCGGCCGCCGCCGAGCAGCGCCGGGGTGACGAAGAAGCCGAGCGAGAGCACGAAGACCAGCAGCGCGCCGGAGAACACACCGGGCAGCGTCTGCGGGAAATAGACCGCGCGGAAGGCCGTCCATTCGCTGGCGCCGAGGCCGCGGGCCGCATCCGTATAGGAACGGGAAATACCGCGCATGTTGGCCAGCATCGGCAGCACCGCGAAGGGCAGCATGACGTGGATCATGGCGATCAGAACGCCAAGTTCATTATGCATCAGGCGCAATGGGCTGGTGATCAGGCCGATATCGCGCAGGGTATCGTTCACCAGGCCGGACCGGCCAAGCAGGATGATCCAGCTGAAAGAGCGGATCAGCACGGAAACCCAGAACGGCAAAAGCACCAGTGCGAGCATGAGCGGCGTTAGCCGGGTGACGAAATTCGAGATCGCATAGGCGACGATATAGCCGAGCAGCAGGCAGCCGACGGTGGTGATGGCGGCCACGCGGAAGGTCAGGATGAAGCTGGTCTTGACCGCGTTCGACTCCGTCATCTTGACGTAGTTGCCAAAACCGGTCGCCGGTTCGGTGAAGGAAATCTCCCAGATGCCCAGTACGGGCAGGATGTAGAAGATTACCATGATGGCCAGCGCGGGCAGCACTAGCATCCAATAGCGGGTCTGGTCGTTCAGACGCGGCATGTCGGCTCCGGTCGGGGAAGGGGCATAAAGGAACGGGGCGGCTCCTGGAGGGAGGAACCGCCCCGCCCGCTCGGACGGGCTTAGTTGATAAGCGCGTCCACGTAGAGTTCTTCGGCCGAGATCTGGTTCTTCGCGTACCAGGTGTCGTTGTACATGATCTGGGTGGCCAGATTTGCCGGGCTGGACGGGTTCCATTTCTGGAAATCATCCGGCACCAGAGCCGCTGCCGCCGGGTTTGCCGGACCGCAACCGACGAGCTGAAGTCACTGGGCCTGCAGTTCCGGGTTCTGGGCGTGGGCGATGAACTTCATCACTTCTTCCGTACCGGCCGGGTTGTTCTTCGGGACGACCCAGATGCCAGGAGCGACGACGCCGCCGTTGAAGGTGACGGTGAAGCTGCCTTCTTCCATCTGGTCTTTCAGCAGGTGAGCGCGGGTCGACCAGATGTTACCGATGGAGACCTCTTCCTGCAGGAACAGGTTCTGACTGTCGCTGCCCGAACCCCAGACAATGACGTGCTCGCGGAGCTGACGGAAACGGTCGATGGAGGCCTTGATGCCGTCATCGGTGCCGAGAACGTCATAAACGTCCTTCGGAGCGACGCCCATGGACATCGTGGCGCTTTCCAGCATGCCGCGGACCGACTTGCGGAAGGTCCGCATGCCCGGGAAGTCCTTGACGTTCCAGACATCTTCCCAGCTCTGCGGGGTGTTGCCGCCGAGCAGTTTCGGGTTCGAGGCGAGAACATAGGAATAGACGTAGTTGGCAACGCCGTTGTTGTAGACGCCGCCTTCGAGAACCTTGGACTTGTCGACGATGTTGTAGTCGATCGGCTGGGTCACGCCCTGCTGTTCCAGGATCAGCGCCGAGCCGGCGCCGCTGTCGCAGAGATCCCAGACCACCGCGCCGCTTTCGACCATCGCGCGGATCTTGCCGGCGGAGGGGCCGGAGCCGTCAACGGTAACCTTGATACCGGTTTCCTTGGTGTAGGTATCGCACATGACTTCCTGGAGGATTTCCTTGGGTTTGCCCCCCCAGTTCACGACGATGATTTCCTTCGTCGCGGCCATGGTCTTGCCGCTGAGTGCCGGCAGGATGCCCAGCGCGCCCATTGCGGCAATGAAGCCACGGCGGGTCAGCAGGCCCTGTTTGTACCGCTCGACGGCGATATCGACGATATCGGCCTTGGCTTCAATGTCGGTTGTTTCGGTGATCTCGGTCATGTCTTTCTCCATGTGATGAAACCCTGTTTCTTGCTATTGCGAGGCTCTTTTATTCGGCCTCGAGAATGACGCAGGCATCCGTATCCCAGCCGAAGCTGAGTTGGAGGCCTGGAGTGGGGTCGATGCCGGATTTCCAGGTCGGGCAGGAAACCAGGATCTGACCCAGAACCGAATGTGTCAGGAGCACCTGGCAGCGTTCGCCGAGATAGCTCACCTGCTTGACCGTGCCGGTCAGGAGTTCCTTGCCGGGTTCAGCCAGCCGGATCCGCTCGGGACGGAGCGCGATCTCGGCGCTGTCCTTAACCGTTCCGGCATGGCCGGTTGCGTCCACGGGGAAGGCTTCGTCACCGGCAACGCATTCGATATGGTCGCCTTGGCGGCCCTTGATCTTCACGTTGAGGAAGTTCGATTTGCCAAGGAAGTCCGCGACAAAACGCGTGCGCGGCTTGTTGTAAAGCATGTCCGGGACGCCGGCCTGCTGGATCTTGCCGTCCTTCAGGATGACGATCCGGTCGGACATGGACAGGGCTTCGTCCTGATCGTGCGTCACGTAGATGAAGGTGACGCCGAGCTGGTCATGCAGGGCCTTCAGTTCCCACTGCAGGTCCGCACGCAGCTTCTTGTCGAGCGCGGAAAGCGGCTCGTCCAGCAGCAGGACCTGGGGTTTGAAGGAAAGCGCGCGGGCGAGGGCGATACGCTGTTGCTGGCCGCCGGAAAGCTGGCTCGGCATGCGGTCCGCGTAGGCGCCCATCTGTACCAGCTCGAGGCACTCGTCGACCCGCTCGTTGATCTCGCTCGCCGGGCGTTTGCGGACTTTCAGCGGAAAGCCGACATTCTGCCGCACGGTCATGGTCGGGAACAGGGCGTAGCCCTGGAAAACCATGCCGAAATCGCGATGTTCCGGCGGCTCTTTCGTGATGTCGCGGCCGCGCAGGGAAACATTGCCCTCGGTCAGGTCCGTGAAACCGGCAATCGCGGTCAGGAGCGTCGTCTTTCCCGAGCCCGACGGGCCCAGCAGGGTCAGAAACTCACCCTCCGCGACGTCCAGATCGACATGATCCAAGGCATGGACCGGGCCGTAGCGTTTGACCGAGTTTCGGATGGAAAGAATCGGATTGCTCATAGAGTGCAGGCGTCCCGTCTATATGGGTGGCCGGGAGCGGTTCGGCCAGGATCGGGACTGAGCAGACCATGTGAGTCTAAAACCTGAAAATAATAATTTGCTCAGATTTTATAACGTCAGATTATAGGTAATGGTTTGGCTGCTGGAATGTCGTGGTTTTTCAGAAAGTCGCTGAAGAACCCCTGGAACTGGAGCGCCAGATTCGAGGTGGGGAACAGGTTGCAGGAAATGCAGTGAATGCTGAGAGGCAATACCGGATGTGTCGGCCGGGCCGCGAGAGTGGTCAGGTCCCGGCCAATCAGGGCGAAGCTGTCGACAAGAGCGACCCCCAGACCGGAGATCGCCATTTCCAGGGCGGTTGCTGTATGCCGCACCTCGCAAAAATAGCGCCGTTCCAGTCCCTGCCTGGAGAAAACCGTATCGATGATCTGACCGAGCGGTGTGCCGGCGGCATAGGAAATATGCTTCACATGGTTCAGGTCGGTGACGTTCACCCGTTCCGACAAGGCCATTTCATGGTCCGTGGGGCAGACGCACATCATCCGTCCTTCGGCAACAGGGCGGACGGAAAGCATGGAGTGACGTGGCTGGGTGATCGAGAGAGCGAGATCCGCCCGCCCGCTGACCAGCTTCTCGATGATCTCGTCGATGCTGCCAAGTTCGATGGAGAGTTTCAGTTTCGGCTTGTTCTTGACGAACTCGGCGATCACACGGGGCAATATGCCATGGCCGATGGACGGGGTTACAACCAGATGCAGCCTGCCGACCGTGCCGCCGCGCAGCTCGTTGATGATGTTTTCAACCCGTTTCTGCTGCATGAAAAGATATTGCGCTTCCTGCGCGATATGCTGGGCTTCGCGGGTTGGTACCAGACGGCCCCGTTCCCGAACGAACAGCGGAAACCCGACCAGATCCTCGGTATGGCGAATCATGTTGCTGACTGCCGGCTGGCTGACATTCAACAGGTCCGCCGCCCGCGCCGTGGTGCCTACTTCGATGACGGCGCAGAGCACTTCTAGCTGGCGTGGATTGATCATCTCAATAATCTCACCTTATTTATCGGGGTCCTAAATTTATTTCACGGTGATACTTGGCTCGTCTAGCACTTCATGTGTCGGAGATGAAAAGGAGGGCTTACATGAGCCGGAAAGAAGTATTCGCCGTTGCCCAGATGGGTCCGGTTCACCTTCAGGATACGAAGGCACAAGTGGTTGCGCGCCTTATCGAAATGCTGCGCGAAGCCCATTCACACGGTGCCCGGTGGGTGACCTTTCCGGAACTGGCCCTGACCACGTTCTTCCCGCGTTATATCTACGACAGCCCGGAAGAATACGATGTCTTCTTCGAAGAGGGGCTGCCCTCTCCGGCGATGCTGCCGCTGTTCGAAGAAGCCAGATCATTCGGCATCGGCTTTTATCTCGGTTATGCGGAAAAGGTCGAAGAGGGCGGTCAGACCCGGCGTTTCAATACCTCGGTACTGGTCGGCCCGGATGGCACCATCCTCGGCAAATATCGCAAGATCCACCTGCCCGGAACGAAGGACCCGATCGGGGATCTTGAGTTCGAGCATCTGGAAAAGCGCTATTTCGAAGTCGGCGATCTCGGTTTCCCGGCATTCAAGACCCCGTCCGGCCGTTTCGGCATGTGCATCTGCAATGACCGGCGCTGGCCGGAAACGTTCCGGGTGATGGCGTTGCGCGGGGCAGAGGTCTTCATGCTCGGCTACAACACGCCGACGCGGAACATCCATCATCCGGAACCGGCCCATCTGCGGGAATTCCATAACCGGCTCAGCCTTGAAGCGGCGGCCTATCAGAACGGTGCCTGGGTCATGGCGGCGGCGAAATGCGGCTCCGAGGACGGCTTCGCGATGATCGGCGGCTCCGCCATCATGGCGCCGACCGGCGAGGTCGTGGCCCGCGCCGTTTCCGAGGATGACGAGGTCATTGCTTATAATTGCGACCTTGATCTGGGAGCCTATATCCGCCGGTCCGTCTTCGATTTCGCGCGGCATCGCCGGATCGAGCATTATGGACCGATTACCGCGCAAACAGGGATTGAGGTGACGGAATGACCTTTTCACTCGCAGGACGCTGCACGGAAACCGGCCGTATCGGTTTCGCCGTCGCCACCTCGTCCGTCTGCGTCGGTGCCCGTGTCGGTGCCATCGCCGAAGGGTGCGTCGTATTTTCCCAGGCCCGTACGGATCCGCGGCTGCACGCAGTCGGTATCGCGGCCTGGCAGCGGACCAAGGATGCGGCCGAGACACTCAAGGCCATGCGCGAGGCGGCAACGTCCGGACACTGGCGCCAGCTCGGCATACTGACCGCGAAAGGCGCGCCGCTGTATCATACCGGAGCATCCTGTCTCGATCATTGCGGCGGGCTTGAGGGTGCGAACAGCCTGGCGCTCGGCAATTTTCTCGGCTCAGCCGATGTCCTGCCGGAAATGGTCCGGGGTTTCGAAGAGGCCACGGGTTCGCTTGAAGAGCGTTTGCAGGCGGGAATGCTGGCCGGAGAGGCGGCGGGGAGCGAGCGTGAACCGCTGCAGTCGGCCGCGCTCAAGGTTCTTGGCAGCGAAGGTTTGATGGATGCGGATATCCGCGTCGATTTCTCGACCGATCCGTTGAAGGACCTTCGAACGCTTTGGCTGGACTGGGCTCCGAAGGCCGCGGCCTACCGGCTCCGGGCGATTGATCCGGATGCGGCGCCGTCGTCGGCCGAAGTCGAAGGCCGCCCGGCTTAACCGGAGGCTCGTTACAGGCTCACGCGGTGCGCGATGCGGGGAAGGTGATCGTCACCGTCGTGCCCTTGCCCGGCGCGCTGTCCACATCCATGCGTGCCTCGTGTGCCTCCACATGCGCCTTGACGATGGCGAGGCCGAGGCCGACCCCCTCGCGTGAACTGGTCATCGCTCCGGGGCGTTGCCAGAAAGGCTGGGTGATGCTCGCGAGCAGTTCCTGCGGAATGCCGATGCCATGATCCCGGACCAAGAACACGACCTGCCGCTCATCATCGAGCCAGCTCCGGATTGTGATTTCCGATCCGGACGCTGAGTATTTCACGGCGTTTGTCAGCAGGTTCTGAACGATCTGATAGAGCATCTGCGGATCGGCCCGAAGAGTGGGCAGTGTGTCGGACAGCTCGAGCTTGATGGTTGTTTCGTGTTCCTGCGCCGTCGGTGTCAGATCTGTAACGGCCGCATGGATTGTGTCGGTCAGGCTGGTCTCGGCATTCTCGATCCGGGACTGCAGTTTTTCCAGGCGGGCGAATTCGAGGATCTGCTCGATCATCCTGAGAAGCCGCGAGCCACTGTCCGAAATATCATTGGCATATTCGACATAGCGCGGGTTCCCGAGCGGGCCGAACGGCTCGCCGCGCATCATATCGGAAAAGCCGATGATCGCATTGAGAGGTGTGCGCAATTCGTGGCTCATATTGGCGAGGAATTCGGACTTGGCGAGGCTGGCCAGCTCGGCCTGCTCCTTTGCTGCCTGAAGTTCGATTTCCCGATGCTTGAGCTCCGTGATGTTCGAATAGACGCAAACCATGCCGCCTTCGGCCGTCGGGCGTTTGTCTATCCTGAACCACTGGCCGTCATCCGTTCTCAGCTCATAGGGTTCGAGGGCGGCGGCGAAATGGCGCTGACGATCATCGAACCAGGCTTTCGCTTTCGGGCTTCCTTCAAGGGTCTGGCCTCGGCACATGAGGTAGTGCTTCAGCAAGTCCGCATAGCCCACGCCCTGGACGGCGGCATCCCCGGCATCGCCGAGCATCTTGCGAAAATGATCGTTGCACAGGATCAGTTTACGGTCGGGTGAGTAGAGAACAAAGCCGTCGGAGATGGCATCAATGCCTTCGCGCAGGCGCTGCGAGGACCGTCTGGCGGACTCTTCGGCGGCCTTGCGGTCACTGATATCCCGCAGCACCAGAACAAAAACGCGGTCCCGGCCGGCAATGGATTCAGCCAGCGTGATCTCCGTCGGACGAGTGACGGAGGACGTCTCGTGATCCAGGATTTCCGCCTCAATCGTGGTGGGGGCGGCCGCTGTTTGCCGGAGCACGTCCGCCGGTGCCGCCGCAAGCCCCCGGGCCCAGTCCCCGGACAGGCGCCCGGCGATGGGTTGTCCGACGAGTTCTGGCGCGGGGAGACCGAATATATGGCCGGCGGCCCGGTTTGCCGTCCGGATCCTGGCGTTTTCGTCGATCGTTACAATGGCATCGAAACTGGCATCGACGACTTCCCGAAAGTAGGCGTCATGCTGCTTCAGCGCGGTTTCGTTGCGCCGGCGCCGGATAATCTCGCCGCGAAAATCGGCCAGCGCGAAATTCCCGGTCAGCAGAAGCACGGTAATGCCGGGGAAGCTGGCATCGATCAGGGCTCCGCCGGTGCCATAGGCGATAACCGAAGCCGTGATCAGGAGCACAACAAGGGCAAGCGCTATTGGTGGTTTCCAGGTCAGGGAAATGCGAGGCAGCAGCCAGATCAGAAGAAGCCCGAGGGCGAGTGCCGTGGCGACTTCCGCCGCGGTGAAGCTCCGGTCACGCAACGGTGTCCGGCCGGTGACAAGGGTGTCGATGGCGAGGGCCTGAAGATGCAGTCCCGACATGGTGTTGCCCATGCCGGTGCGGACTTTCTCGCCGATGCCGGAGGCTGATGTTCCGATGACGACGATCCGCCCGGCAAGTTCCTCGTTCGGTGCGCTATTCTGCAGGATCTCATAGGCTGAAAGTGTGCTGACCCGTTCGGGGGAGGCGGTGTCGATCCAGATCCGGCCCATATGATCCGTGGGTACGAACAATGGCCCAATCGATATTCCCGATACCCCCAATGGAGACGGGATCTCCAGCAACATGCTGCTCTGACCGAGCGCGATCCGTGCGGTTTCAAGGGCCAGGCCCGGAACGATTGTGTCGCCGACGGCGAAGGCGCCGGGAACGCGCCGGGCCGCACCGTCGGGTTCGGGCAGCAGATTGACAATTCCCTCGCCGACACTCGCCGGCCCGATAGGAGCCACGCTTTCCATCACGGCATCGATGCCTGGAAGGGCCATGGTTTCCGGATTGCCTCGGACAGCAAAGCGTCCCGGGCGGGAATGCACCGCTGCGGTGGAGCGTCCCGGTGTTTGGGCTGCCGAGGCGGTGACGGTCGGGATGGTCTGCATGACGGCTGCAAGCGCACTGTCGTAACTGCCAAGATCCGACAGACTGCGGCGAAGGTCCGGCTCCAGTCCGGGAAGCGTGACTGCCAGGGCTTCCGGCGACATGCGGTCAGGCTCTGAGAACAGGATATTGAAGACGACCATCGCCGCCCCGGCCTCGCGCAGCCGGTCCATAAGCTCTACAAAATATCTGCGCGGCCAGGGCCATTGGCCGAGATGGGCGAGGCTTTCATCATCGACGTCAACAACGATGACAGGGGAGGGCTCGGTGTGAGCGCTGTCCAGTTGAAGCAACAGATCGAAATCGGATAAGCGCAGGATCTGGACTGGAGTGACGTCCAGTACGCGCATCAGGATCAGCAGGACGAGCAATCCGCTGGCGATCAGCCGGCTTTGGCGGAGAAGTCGGCGCAGCTGCCCGTCTTCCGGGCCGTCAAGCCAGGGAAACTCGCTTTGTTCTTCAGGCTTCGGGAAGCCTGCGGTGCTGCGTCTGCTGCCTTCCATTCATGCCTCATGGAGGGCGCCATTGACGACCGGTATTGCGGTTGCCTCTGTGCGTACTCTCTGTTGTTGATCCGTCAGATTCCCGCCCGGACCCTAGCGCCAAGCAAGGCGCGCGTGAACCAGAATAGCAGGGGTGAAGTGGTTGCCGCGTTTTCGTTGGGGCTTTGCTGGAATAGTCCTGTCCCGGTTCCCCTATCGAATGACGATTTCAACGCGCCGGTTGCGGGGCTCGGACACGCCGTCAGCCGTGGGGACGATGGGCGCCCGCTCGCCGTAGGATTCCACCGTCAGCACATCTTCCGGCACGCCGAGATCCAGGACCTCCTGCGCGACGATACTGGCGCGATCCAGGGCGAGCTGGTCATTGAAGTTCGCCGAGCCGGAGCGGTCTGTATGTCCGGAAACCTCTACCTGCGGTAACTTCCGCTGACGGATGGCCTCCAGCACCGTGTCGAGCAGAACCCGGGATTCGGGGGTGAGAACATTGGTCCCCTGCTCGAAATGGAGCATGAAAGTCACCGGCGGGGTTGGGCCAGCGGCAATTGCGGCGCCGAAAACCACGCGGACATCATCCGGCGCGAAAGTACCGGTGGCCTGGGGGGAAGCATCCGCCCGGGCGACAAGGGCACTGGCCCGGGATGTGTCGAGCGTGACGGAGCCCTGCTGGTTCTCAACCCGGATGACGCCGAGCTTTCCGTCTTCTTCCGGCAGCAGGACAACCAGAGCGCCTTTGACGCTGGCTTCCACATCGGAGAGGGCGGCGAGGAACATCTCCCGGCACCGTGCGATGTCGTCCGGCTGATGACCTTCTTCGAGTTCCTGCATCCAGCAGTCGAAACCACCCTGGGCGCGGGCACTGCTTGACCCGGCAACCGAGCGTGCGCCTGCGGAGAACAGGGCGATCAGCCGGTCACGAGCCTGTTTGAGTTCTTGCTGGCCCGCCGGGTCCAGATCGCGCTGGTCCATCATCTCGGGCTCGATCAACTCGCCTTTGCCGGCCCGGATCGCCCGGTCATAGAACCGGGCTGTATCGGGCCAGTCATATTCGGCGCGTTCAAGATCGCCGAGTGCCACATATTCTCCGCTGAGGCTTTGCAGGAATTGGGAATCAGGGGGCGCCATGCCCGCCAGCTCATCCGTGTCATACGGGCCGATGGCGCAGGCGCTGACGGAGGTGGCCAGCAGCAATGCGGCAAAGCCGGACTTGATCGGGGCGCTATGTTTTGAAATAAGAGTCTGCACGGTCATGTTCTATTCCCCCGCGCCGGCCGGAACGCGGACCGCGAAGCGGGTTCCGCGAACGGCGATAACGGACAGCGGTGTCTCTATACGGGTTTTCTCGGGTGCGATATGGCCGATACGGCCGGACTGATAGACCATTGTGCCTTCCAGAATTTTCCCGAAAAAGCTGAAACTGTTGCGCTGCGGAGCGAACTCGAACTCCGCGAGCTCGAAACGGGAATTCGGGCCGAGGGAAATCAATGTGCCGTCATTCAGGGTGACGCCGAGTGCGCCGCTGGGGCCTGTCAGCAAGGTATCTTCACGCTGGACGTCCAACCCTTCGCTGGCGGGTGTTACCGTCGTTCCGCGTTGTACCGAGGCGTCGCCGCTGGCAACTTTGATTGTGCCGATAGCCGGGCCGGTCTCCTGGGCGGAAGCCGTGCTCATCAACAGGAAAAATACGAAAAAACCTGTCAAAAATCGCGTCATTCGGCCCCCCAGACCATAGTTCTGATTTTTGTATAGGAATAACCACTGGATTGTGCGGATGAAGGCCGAGTGCCGTCAAGCGCGCCTTGGGAAAAACTGTGGGTTTGTTATACAGCGAATAAGGGCTTTGAGCATGTGCTTGCTTTCTGACAAGAGCATCGCAAGCGGGGGCGGGATTACAGCATAATGCCTAAGGGCATTTTTCGGCTCTGAGGGGAGACTCAATTCGTGGAACTCACGCTTCGCAACGTTCGTCTCGCGGCGGAACCCGGTCACCTGCTCGATGTTGGCGTGCATGGCGGAAAAGTGGCTGCGATTGGCGGCGAGTTGCCGGATGGCGCCCGCACGCTCGATCTTGAAGGGCGTCTGCTGCTGCCGGGGTTCGTCGAGACCCACATGCATCTCGACAAATCCTGCATCCTGCACCGCTGCTCCTCCGAAAAAGGCGATCTGGCGGAGGCCATCAGCGAAGTCGCCCGGCTGAAATCGGGTTTCACCGAAGAGGACGTATCCGAAAGGGCGCAGCGGACGCTCCGTAAATGCGTGGTCAATGGCACCACCCGGATGCGGACCCATGTGGAAGTCGATCCGGTTATCGGCCTGCGTGGGCTGGAGGGTGTGAAACAGGCGATTGCCGCCTTTGCTTGGGCGATCGACGTTGAGATATGCGTTTTTCCGCAGGAAGGATTACTGAACAATCCGGGAACCGAAGAGCTGATGGTCGCGGCCCTGAAGGACGGTGCCGGATGTATCGGGGCAGCGCCTTACACAGACAGCGATCCGCACGGGCAGATTGACCGGGTCTTCGAGCTGGCGCGCGACTTCGATGTCGATATCGACATGCATCTCGATCTTGCCGCCGACCCGACGGAACTCGATGCGGAGTATGTCGCGCGCAAGGCTGATGAATATGGCTGGGGCGGCAGGGTTGCCATCGGCCACATCACGAAATTTGCCGCCATGCCGCCGGAGAGTTTCGACGCGCTGGCCCGGCGGCTTGCCGGGGCGGGCGTTGCGGTGACGGTCCTGCCATCGACGGATTTGTTTCTCATGCACCGGGATCACGATCACTCTGTCCCGCGCGGGGTCACGCCGCTGCACCGGATGCTCGGCCACGGGGTGAATTGCTCGCTCTCCACAAACAATGTGCTGAACCCGTTCACGCCCTATGGCGATTGCTCGCTGATCCGGATGGCCAATCTCTATGCCAACATCGCGCAGATCGGGCAGATGGATCTTCTGGCGGAGTGTCTGAACATGATCTCGACCCGGTCCGCCGCACTGATGAACCTGAAGGATTACGGCATTGAGGTCGGCAAGACCGCCGATCTCGTCGTGGTCGACGGCACGGACCCGGCCATGGTGGTGGCTGAACTGGCCCAGCCGATGTTTGTGTTCAAGGGGGGCAAGCAGACCGTAACGCGTGCCCTGCCGGAGCTGCACGCGCCACACGCCTGATCTTGTTCGATTACGCTTATTCGATCACCACGAAGGTGCGGACCTCGATGCTTTCCCTCGCTGGTGTATCGTCGGTCTGGGTCGGCAGGGGGAAGGCACTGTGCGGCGTGAATTGCGCGCGGCCGTCCTCAAGACTGTCCCAGCCCTTGATCAGCAGGGCCTCGTCCCGGGTCATCTCCGGCACATAATACCAGCGCTGATCCTTGTTATGGGACAGGTGGTAAATCTCCCCGACCCGGTCGGGGAAGACCTGATCGGTCGCTATCATGTCCGCCGCTTCGACGCTGGTCGCATCGGCAAGGGCGAGGGGGGAGCGCTGCACAGGTCCCCGGATCGGCCGCCAGACATTTACCTGGACGATGCGTGCGCCGGACTTCAGCAGACGATCGAATTCCTCGGCGCCCAGTACATCGCGGGCGCGTTGCGGGCCGCTCTTTGCCGTGTAATCGACATGGATGCGCGATGCCGGGCCACGATTGCCGTCCTTGTTGCTGGCACCGTTCCCGCTATCCGAACGGCGGGTGGCGTCGAAAACGGCAACATGACTGGCACCGTATTCCCGTGTGAGCAGGCTGCGGATTTCATCGTAATAGGCCGTTTCAACCGCATTGTCGTCGTACAGATCGGCGACGTCCGTGGGGGCGGTTCTGAATGCGAAGCCTTCCTTGTCGAGGGTGAACGCGTCGGCATGCGGCCGCAGATCTGCAACCAGTACCTCATGCTCCTCGACTGCGAACCGGAAGTCCGGCGCGCCGCCCGTGTATGCCGTGTGATAAAGGGCTGGCTTCTCCGCCTGCGGCACGATGAATGTCAGCGGGGCCACGACATTCACGGCATTTTCCGAAGCTGGTTTACTGATGTGGTCCTGAACAACATTCGCCATCATTCGTCTCCTCTTGGCCGCCGCATGCGGCCCGTTGTGATGGCAATTCAGATAGGCCTGAAAGGCGCAGGACACAAAAGAGAAGAATTCAAGATGACTTGAGAAAAATTCAAGAGAGTGAAGTCAGGATGCGTCGGGCGTGGACATGGGGGCTGGATGGCTCGTCTTTGCCTGTTCCTGCAGCCAGCGCTTCACCCGCAATGTGCGTGCGGGAGGAGGGATGTTTGCCGGCAGGCAAAGATAGAAGGCGGCTCCGGAAGAGGCTGTTGCGCCGAAAGGTGTAACCAGAGTGCCCCTGGCGAGGCGTTCCTCGATATAGGGGGAGCGCCCGATGGTGATGCCATGCCCGGCTTCGGCGACCTGCAATCCCTGCTCTATCGCGTCGAGTTCCAGCGCGCCTCTCAGATCCGGTGGGGCAAGGCCGCGTGCCTTGGCCCATTCCTGCCATTCGTCGGGAATGCTGCGGATGACGATCAAGCGCGATCGCTTCAGCACGTCTTCGATGTTCCCCGCGCCATCCGGCACGTATCCCGGCGCGGCGACGGGGGTGGCGTGATCGTCGAAGAGGAAGGTTTTATCGACATTCTGCCAGTTTCCGCGACCATATCTGATGGCAATGTCCACCTGGTCGCGTTCAAGGTCGATGACCCGTGTTGTCGGCACCAGCTGTATGTCGAGATCGGGGTTCGTGGCTTCGAATGCCCCGAGGCGGGGAAGCAGCCATGTCGCGGCCATCGAGGTTGGTAATGTCAGCCGGACAATGGCCCGGCCGTCGGACGGCAGAACAGCTTCGGTCGCAGCTTCGAGCTCCCGGAGCGCGGGATCTATCCGGGCGAGATACCGGGCCCCGGTTTCCGTCAGGACAAGGCGCCGGCTCGAGCGGTCGAACAATTGTGCCCGCAGCAGGGTTTCCAGTTGCCGGATCTGGTGACTGATTGCCGATTCCGTGACGCCAAGTGCGGCGGCGGCATCCACAAGCCGGTTATGTGACGCCGCGGCCCGGAATGCGAGCAGCGAGCGAAAGGGGGGAAGGCGGGTATCATGCGCGGCCATTTGTGAAAATTACCTCAAGTCACGCGTGATGCCGAGGCTTTCCTTGAGGCGAGACGGCCTGAAGAGGGGCCGATTGCGCGAATTTGATTTTTAGGCGGGTTTTTTAAGTAAATTTTATTCTTGGACAGCGGTGAAATTCAGGGAAACAATTTTCAGCGGACAGGAGATTCACACGGTATTCTAGATTGTATGGAATCTCCGCCATCAATAGGTGGCCATGTTTGAAACTGGGTGAAGCTTGGATAGAACATCAGGCTATGAGCGAAGAATTTCGGGGAATCTGGGATACCGGACTTAAGCTTGAAAGTCCGCTCTTGCGCGCGTTTCTCTCCTATTGGCGCGGCAAGGCTGGACCAGAAGGCCTGCCAGCGCGGAGCGATTTTGACCCGGTGGAAATGAAACGCTTTCTGGGGAACCTTTTTCTGGTTGTTCCGGAAAAAGGGGCGGATGATTTTCGCTATAGCCTGATTGGCACGAAGATTACCGATCACGTCGGTATCGATAATACCGGCAGAACCGTTGGTGACGTATTCGGCAAGCCCGGCCTTGAGCTGTATCGTTCGGTTCGGGACGAGCGGCGGCCGATCAGGGTTCATGGCTTCGTGGAATGGCGGCAAAAGGAATTTCTCTCTTACGAGAGTGTCATTCTTCCGCTTTCGGACGATGCAGTGAACGTAAACCACTTTGTCGGAGCAATGGTCTTCGGCGCGGCGGAGGACTGACCTGGAAACGGTCTGATACAACGCAATCGCACGGACCATTCTGTGCGCGGGTCTATTCTGTGTGCCGTCAAATGTCTTTGATGCCGGCCAGCTCGACAACAGTAAGAACATGCGTGACGGAGTTGTCCGGGCCGGAAAAGGGCAGAATGACTTCATCGAATTTTCGGAATTGGGTCTGCGGGCCGACATATTCCACAGGACGGCGCACGGGCCGTCCGGACTGGACGGCTTCGCGGAAGTTTCTGATCAGTGGACCGTCCGGCTCTATATGGGGGAGTTCCCGCATCCGGCGGCCCGTGTAGTTCTCGAAGAAGAACGACCGGACAACGTCGCCAATGACCCTGAAACGGAAATCCTGACCTCCGTCAATGACATCCATGAAAATCACATGAGGCAGGAGTTTCGGAATATGACAGGGGTCGAATGCCTCGCGCCTTGGCGTGCGCGTGTCGCCGCCAAGGCGGCCCCAATAAGAAAGGGCTTCATTTACCATGCTGTTTGTCATGATCAACTTGATGCCTGGAACGGCGTGAGTGGCGTGTTATTCGTCAGAGAGGGCACTGTCGCTGAAAAAGATTTCGAATTTGATAACGCCATAAAAGTGCGCTGCGGCCCCCCGTGGCGCGTGCCGGTGAGGGCTGTATGAACACGATTTGAGCGTTCGATTGAAATTTCAGGCCGTCAAAAATTCACCATTCGAAAGCCAATTTGATGGTGAAGCGCGGTGAACTCTGTTAGGCCTCCCGCGAGCCGGCCGGAACAGGCTGTTATGAAGATTCACAATCGCGCTTAGACAGACGTATAGGCAGTCATTTTAGTGTCTTCGAATCCCAAAAAAATCGAAAACCGCTACGTTAATGACCTTCGCCGGTTCAGCTTTTTCCAGTCCCAGTTTTTCGATCTCAAGGGCGTAACCGTTCCTCTGGGATTGTCCGTCGTCTTCCTGGCCCTGGTAGGTCTGTACGTGGCGAGCACCCAGAACGCCCTTGGCGAAGACTGGCTGATCGTTGTGATCGCCGCGATTGTCGGGGGCTACATGGCGCTCAATATCGGCGCCAACGATGTCGCGAACAATATGGGGCCGGCTGTCGGCGGCAGGGTGCTGACTGTTTTCAGCGCAGTCCTGATCGCCGCCGTCTGCGAGAGCGCAGGCGCGTTGCTTGCCGGTGGAGATGTGGTGAAGACCGTCTCCAAGGGGATCATTTCGCCCGGCGGAGATGTCGGGGTCGCCGAATTCCGCAATCTCATGCTGAGCGCATTGTTTGCCGCCGCCCTCTGGATCAATTTCGCGACCATCCTGAACGCGCCGGTATCGACCACGCATTCAATCGTCGGCGGTGTGCTCGGCGCCGGTATCGCGGCGGCAGGGTTCGGTCTGGTGAACTGGCCGACCATGGCGGCGATTGCCGCGAGCTGGGTGATTTCGCCCGTGTTCGGGGCGCTTTTCGCCGCCGCGATGCTGTTTGTGATCAAGAAAAAGATCCTCACTGTCGAAGATCGTCTGGCGGCGGCGAAAGTATGGGTTCCGGTCCTGATCGGTCTGATGGCGGCGGCATTCGCCGCCTACATGGCGATGAAGGGCCTGAAAAAGATCTGGCATCCGTCCGTTATCGAGATCTTTGTCTATTCCGTGCTGGCGTTCGTCGCGTCCTATCTGCTCTCCCGGCCTTATATCCGCCGCCGCGTTGCCTCTCTCGAGAATACCCGCAAGGACGTGAACTCGCTGTTCGACCTGCCGCTGATCGCCGGTGCGGCGCTGCTGTCCTTTGCGCATGGCGCGAATGATGTCGCCAATGCCGTCGGCCCTCTCGCGGCCATCGTTTCCACGGTGGGCGAGGGCAGCGGGATTGCAAGCAAGGTGACGATCCCGGTCTGGGTGATGGCGATCGGAGCCTTTGGCATTGCGTTGGGGCTTGGCCTGTTCGGCCCCAAGCTGATTGCCGTCGTGGGCGAGAAGATCACAAGGCTGAATTCGCCAAGGTCTTATTGCGTGGCACTGTCTGCCGCCGTCACAGTGCTGATCGCGACCACGCTGGGGCTGCCGGTCAGCTCGACCCATATCGCGGTCGGTGCGGTGTTTGGCGTGGGCTTTCTGCGCGAGTTTCTGGAAAACCCGAACAAGCGCCGGGTCCGCCCCGGTCACAAGTTGAACGCAACCGCCGAGGATGCCTTCAACAGCCGGGATTACAAATCGGTGAGGCGGCTGGTTCGCCGCCGCTTTGTGCTGTCGATCGCGGCGGCCTGGATCGTTACTGTGCCGGCATCAGCTCTGGTTGCGGCAGCGGTTTATGCTCTCTTGCAGCTTCTTTGATCCAGCGGCCAAGCGCCTCGAACTGCTCGAGGACGGGATGAAAATCTTCCCGATAGGCAACACGCGGCGCATCCTCTAACAGAGCCCAGTGCCGTTGGCGGGACTCTTTTTCCGGCCAGTCATCGGTCTGTTCCGTAACCAGAAACGGAAAATAGGTGACCGGAATCTGTAGCGTGCCCGCGCTGGTCAGCTTGGTCACAACATGGGTCATCGGAAAATCTTCCAGAACGACACCGCGAATACCGGCTTCCTCGAAACCTTCCCGCAAACATGCATCCGCGTGCTTCTCGCCCTTCTTCCGCTTTCCTTTCGGCAGAATCCATCTGCCGCGTGTCTGGGAGGTAACGAAGAGAATGGCGACCAGATCGTCTCTGAAGTCGAACGGGATGATTCCAACGCGATGCATCTGCTTAATCCTTGTTTCCGCGTCTCTTTAGGTCCGCGTCTCGGTGCTCAAACGATGTTCAAATTGACCTTGGGAATGGTCATCTGCGCCCGGTCGTTCGGCCGCATCGGCTTGAACGCAAGCAGGTTCACCTGCATCTCCGCGACCAGATTGCGCTCGGTATTGATACGGTGCATCAGCTCTTCGGCGGTGTTCGAACCGGCAACGCTTTTCGGGATGAGGAAGGTGACTTCGTCAGTGCCCCAGTCGCCGCGATAGCCGTAATCGGCGAAATTGTAGAACGGCTGCTGAAAATAATCGAAGCTGCGGATGAAGAAGGGCCGTTTGTGGGTCGGGTCGGCCCAGGCCATGTCGGTCGCGCCGAAGGGCAGCTTTAACTCGAACCGGCAGCCGTTTTTCGCGATCCGCCACATTTCCTGCATGAAGGGCAGGACGCGGTCGATATGCTCGATCAGATGTGCGGCATGGATCTCGTCGACCGAATCGTCCGGCAGCGGAAACGGCTCCAGCCCGCATGTCTCGAGATCGTAAATCACATCGACGCCCGGTCCCGGCATGATGTCGTGGTTGACCCAGCCGTCCCGGATCACCTTGCCGCATCCAAGATTGAGCTTGAGTCCGCCGGTCGCGCTTTCGGGCTGTGAATTTTCTTCTGAAACCACGTTTTTCACCTTCTCGAATCAGGTTTCAGTGTGCCCGCAGAGGATGATCCGTACAATGGATAAGGGGAAATGCTATGCAGGAACCCGTGCCTATCCGGATGTGGCCGTCCTGTGCCGCACCAGTCTTGCCATCAGGAAGAAGTCGAGCCCGCTCCATGACGACCGAACGCATCCTCCGCCCGCGCCGCAGCTTTATTTTCTCGCCGGGCCTGAAGCCGGACATGTTCCCGAAGGCCCTTGCCTGCGGAACCGATATCGTCTGCGTCGAGCTGGAAGATGGTATCGCGCCGAAAGACAAGGATGAGGCGCGCCGCAACGCGATGGGACTGTTTGCCCAGCCACAGGCCGATGACGGGGTTGAACGGATTGTCCGGATCAATTGCCTGCGTGAGGCATTCGGCCTGGCGGATGTGCAGGCGGTGCTGGCGACCGATACACCGCCACCGGCGCTGATGCTGCCGAAGGTGCGCACACCGGATGAAGTGGTCTGGCTCGACAATCTCCTGACCGAACGCGGGCACGACACCCGCCTGCATATCATCATCGAAACCAACGCCGGACTTGAAGCGGTGCACGACATCGCCCGGTCAAGCCCGCGGATCGATGCCCTGTTTTTCGGCGGTGTCGACATGGCGGCGGAACTGCGCTGCAGGAATGCGTGGGAGCCACTGCTTTATGCTCGCTCGCGCGTTGTGCATGCAGCGGCCAGCGCCGGGCTCGATGTGATCGACGTGCCGTATCTGGATCTGCAGGACCCGGACGGTATGCGCCGCGAAGCCGAACTCGCCCGCGATCTCGGCTTCAGTGGCAAGGGCTCGATCCATCCGAAGCAGATCCCGGCCCTGAATGAGGTGTTCACGCCAAGCGCGGAGACCATCGCGCACGCACGGCGCGTCGTGCGGACCTTCGAGGAAGCGGATACCGGCCTGGTCGTGATCGACGGCAAGCTGATCGAGAAACCCGTCCTGCGGGACATGCACCGCATTCTCGCCATCGCGGAGCGCATTCGGGGATAACCGGGCGCATTCAGGGATAACAAAGAGCAGCCTGCCCAAGTGCAAGAATACCAGAACTGGTGGCAGGTATGCGCACCGGAGTGCTGTACATTTGACGCTTTCACGCCTATGTTCCGCGCCACTTTAATCGATCACGCGCGCAAGGCGCCGCACTGCTGATCCCACCGGGGGAAACATGGTTCCCGAACGGTCGATCGCAGACATTCCGAAAGATATGACATGACTGAATTTGAAGGCGTTGTCCCCGCGCTCGGTAAGGCATTGGCAAAGCGCGGATATGAAACGCTGACCCCGGTCCAGCAAGCGGTCATTGCGACCGAGATGCGTGACGCGGACGGTCTGGTCTCGGCTCAGACCGGGTCGGGAAAGACGGTGGCTTTCGGGCTGTCCATGGCGCCGACCCTGCTGGACGGCGCGGATCATTTCGAGCGTGTGTCCCGGCCGATTGCCCTCGCCGTGGCCCCGACCCGCGAGCTCGCCTTGCAGGTGAAGCGGGAGCTGGAATGGCTCTATGAATTCACCGGTGCCTCTGTGGTCTCCTGCGTCGGCGGTATGGACATGCGGACCGAACGCATGGCGCTGCAGCGTGGCGCGCATATTGTCGTCGGCACGCCGGGACGTCTGCGGGACCATGTCGAGCGCCGGTCGCTCGACATGTCGGACATGAAGGTCATCGTGCTGGACGAGGCGGACGAGATGCTCGATCTCGGCTTCCGGGAAGATCTGGAATTCATCCTGAAGGCCGCTCCGGAAACCCGCCGCACCCTGATGTTCTCGGCCACCGTGCCCCGGACCATCGCGGCGCTTGCCAAGCGTTACCAGAAAGATGCGGTTCGCATTTCGACAGCCGGGGAAAAGAACCAGCATGTCGATATCGAATACCGGGCTCTGGCCTGTGCGCCGAACGACCGGGAAAACGCCATCATCAACGTGCTGCGGCATTCGGATGCGGTCACGACCATCGTCTTTTGCAGCACCCGCGCAACGGTGAACCATCTGACCAACCGGTTTAACAACCGGGGAATTTCCGTGGTCGCCCTGTCGGGTGAACTCAGCCAGAGCGCGCGGACCCAGGCCTTGCAGGCTCTGCGGGACGGCCGCGCGCAGGTTTGTGTTGCGACCGACGTTGCCGCTCGCGGGATCGATTTGCCGAACCTGGAACTGGTGATCCACGCGGACTTGCCGAAAAATCAGGAATCCCTGCTGCATCGGAGCGGGCGAACCGGCCGGGCAGGGCGCAAGGGTGTCTCCACCCTGATCGTGCCTTATTCGCGGCGGCGCCAGACCGAGCGGATGCTGGCAAACGCGAATATCAAAGCGACCTGGGGCAAGCCGCCTTCGGCCGAAGAGATCCTGGCGCTGGACCGCAAGCGCATTCTCGAAGATGCGGATTTGAGCGGCGAGACGACAGAGGAAGAACGCGCCTTCGCGGCGGAGCTTCTGTCCCGCCATGACGCCGAGGCCGTCGCTATCGCCTTCCTGCGCAAGCGCATGGCCGGGCTGGCGGCGCCGGAAGAGCTGATGAACGATCCCTCGGGCGGTGAGCGCTACGAGCGCGGTGACCGGGGAGACCGCGGCGACAGGGGGGACCGTGGCGATCGCGGCGAGCCCCGCAAGCGCCGGCAGGATTTCGAGGACGGTGTCTGGATCCGCCTTTCGGTCGGCCGGAACCATAAAGCCGAAGCGCGCTGGTTGTTGCCAATGCTGTGCCGCACCGGTGACATCACCAAGTCCGATGTGGGCGCAATCAAGATCCAGGAGACGGAGACCCACGTCGAGCTGCATCCGAAGGCCGTCGACAAGTTCCTGGCGGCGGTCGGTCCGAGCCGCAAGGTCGAGAAGAGCATCACGGTCGACCGGATGGCCAATGCTCCCTCCGAGACGTCATCGGCCCCGGAGCCGCGTGCCCCGCGTGCGCCCCGCAAGCCCAGAGCCGATGCGGAAACCCGCCCCGCGCGTGCGCCGCGTTCCGCCAGAATTGAAGCGGAACGGGACGTTGTCACGCACAGCGTGGATTCCACACCAGAAAGCCCGGCGCCAGCTTATGAGCGCAAGCCGGACGCGGACACGGCCCCTGACCGCAAGCCGAAGAAGCCGCGAAAGCCGAAAGAGGGCGTTGCCAAGGCAGGGGCGAAATTCAGCAAGCCCAAAGTCGGCAAACCCAAATTCGATAAGCCGAAATCCGCATCCGCGGACAGCAGGCCCGGCAAACCCAGAACGGCCGACGGCAAGCCTGGCAAACCTGCCAGACCCGGTAAATCCAAGGCCAGCGCCGGCACCAAGAAACCGCACCGCAAGGGCGTGACCAAGCCGAAGGCTCCGTGGGTCGACTAACGCGCCGCGAAAGCGTCTGAACCCTGCCTGAACCTGCGCACGCAATCGTGCATCGGGGGCTATCGACAGCTGATTGTTGAGCCCTTCGTCCTATCGTAGAATTGCCGGCCAATCCGGCAATGACGGTGGGGGTGTTCCGATGCGCAGGTTCATGTTTGCTTTTGTTTGCGGTGTTGTTTCCCTGTTCGGGCTGCAAAGCCGGGCCGGAGCCCAAACCCTCGCGGAAGGAAATGGCCGCGATCTGGTCGAGGCGGTTTGTACGGGATGCCACAATGTGCGGGAAATCCAGCGCAGCAGTGGCTATACACGGGCGCACTGGAACCTCCTTACCGCGGCGATGATAGATCTCTCGGGAGATCCGGAGACGCATGCGGCTATCCTCGATTATCTCGCTGCCGCCTATCCACCCAGCGACAACAGACGGGCGACGCCAGTCCCCGGCAATCTCACGCTGTCCTTCGAGGAATGGCTGGTGCCGACATTGGGCCAGCGGGCGCGGGATCCGGTCGAGGGACCCGATGGTGCGATCTGGTGGGCCGGCCAATGGGCGGACATTCTGGGCCGGATTGATCCTGCCACCGGCACGATGACCGAATACGATCTGCCGGCTGGCGCCAAACCCCATTCAGTCGATGTCGGGCCGGACGGATCAGTCTGGTATACCGGCAACAAGAACGCCACGATGGGCCGTCTCGATCCGGTCTCCGGCACTGTCACCGAATTCAGCATGCCGGACCCGGCGGCGCGAGATCCCCACACGCATGTGTTCGACGCCAATGGCATGCTCTGGTTCAGCCTGCAGCAGAGCAACATGATCGGCCGTCTCGATCCGCAAACCGGAGAGACAAAGCTGGTGGCGGCACCGTCACCCGGCTCCAAACCCTATGGTGTGAAGATCGCGGCCAACGGCGATGTCTGGGTTGCCTGTAACGGCTCCAACTGTCTGCTGAAGCTGGACCCGGTGACGATGGAGGTCGCCGAAATCAAATTGCCGGAACAGGGCACGACTGTGCGGCGGCTCGATATCGCGCCGGACGGACGGATCTGGTGGGTGAATTCCGGTCTCGGGCGGCTTGGTGTCTATGATCCGGAGACGGCGGAAATCCGCGAATGGCCATCGCCGAGCGGCCCCGCTTCCCATCCCTATGCGATTGCCTGGTTCGATGGTGCGGTCTGGTATAACGAGTCCGGTGTCCGTCCGGACATGCTGGTGCGGTTCGATCCTGCAAGCGAAAGCTTCCAGAGCTGGCCGATTTCCTCCGGCGATCTGTATGCCGGGATCCTGCGGCACATGCGCGTCAGCCGGGACGGGCAGTCCCTGCTGATCCACCAGACAGCCAGCAACCGGATCGGACGGGTGCGGGTTAACGGTGGCGCCAGAACGCAATAAATCTGCTGCTTTCCGCCAAGCACACGATTGAGGCTTACTTACCGTGCGGGGCGGATGATGTCTCTGATCTCGATCAGCCGGTCCAGGGTTTCGACCGCCCTGTCGGGGTTCGTGCTGGCAAGACCAAGCATGATGGTTTCGATGCCATAGAGCATCGGTGCATGCATGGCGACATGCTGACTTTTCCTGCGCGGCAGGATCATCGATGCGGCGGCATGCTTGAGCAGGACGGATTCAGAGCTCGTCAGGATCATCGCGATCGGAATTTCAAGCCGGCCGGTTTCGGCGATGAGAGCCTGGGCTTCCCGATGGGCCCGGCCATGCGCCATCATCAGTACGACATCGCCGGAAGCGAGCTGGATAAGCTGTTCCGCCAGGCCGATGCCTGTCCGGTTCAGCGAGAAAGCAGGATAACCGCACCGGGTGAAGAGGCGTGCCGCGTATTCGGCGATAATGCCGGACGCACCGATGCCGAACACGCCAATCCGGTTGGCGGATGCGAGCAAGCGCGAAATTTCCGCCATTCCGTGCCGGTTCTCAGGGCTGCCGAGGGCGGTTTTCGTACTTTCAAGATCGGCCAGCATGAAATCGATCGCGGAATCGACACCGTCGGCGAACCCGCCGACCGTGGCCGCCATTTTTTGCGACGGTGAGGCGGTAATCAGCAAATAATCGCGGAAGGCTTCCTTCAGGTCGAGCAGCCCTCCGAAGCCGAGAGCCTGTACTGCGCGGATAACCGTGGCGTCGGAGGTGCCCGTTTTCAGGGCGATGTCCAGTGCGGACTCCGTCAGCACCCGGTGCCGGTTATCGTTCAGGTAATCGGCGACCTTGAGAAGGCTGGGAGACAGACTCTCCCGCCGCGTGGCCAGCCGTTCGCTGAAACGGTCGGCCGTTCGTGTGGAGGGCAGGGCGGGATTGGTTGTCACGTCAGCGAAATTCCGCAGTTGCGAATGCGAAGCCGCGACAGAATGTACCGGCATGGCCGATTTGCAAAGACTTCCATCCCGTCAGTCATGCGGCTGCGGTCCTTTCACGACATGCGACTGGATCATGCTGATCATCAGGGTGAGGGCGGCGTAGGAATTCGAGATCGCTTCCTCGCGCGCAACCATGATGTAACGCCCTTCCCGGCAGGCGCTCAGGAAGCTGCAAAAATTCGGCATGATCGCTTCCATGGCGGCAACATCCGCCTCCGCGCCTTCGCCCTGGTCTGAGCGGAACGGGTTGAAGATATAATCCGCATCGAGGTCGGGCAGGTACTCGATGCCCACCTGGATGCGGCCGCCATCCTCGATTGCTTCGATGATCGGGGGAAAGCGGAAGCCCGCGTCCCGCAGCACCTGACCAAGCGCCCTGTAGGTATGATAGAGGTCGATTTTCCCCCGGTTCGGCTGCATCACGGTGACCGTGATCGTCTCTGGATGTGTCATCTTCTTCAGTTGCTCGATCGCGCTTGCATAGCGGTTTTCGAGATAGGCGAGACGCGTCTCGCTGTCGGTGATCGCTGCGAGCTGCCTGTAAACGTGCGGTGCGCCGAACTGCGCCGGATCGAACACAAGGGTCGGCGCGATCGATTGCAGGGTCTCGACCGGGGCAGAGCGGGTGACCGTGGTCACGATCAGGTCCGGACGGGCGGCGGCGACTGCTTCCATGTCGATATCCACCGAGCCGACATAGGCGATGTCCGAATTGTCGAAATCGACGCCGGTCAACAAGGCGCCAGAGCGGATATATGGATGGCCGTCGAGCCCCATGCGGCCATGACTGCCCACCGGAAAGACGCCAAGCTCGATCAGCGGAATGGTCAGGTCGATATCATGCAGCGCGACAATGCGCGCGGGCCGGTCGGGGATCTCGACCGAGCGGCCGGTGTCATCGGTGATCTCCCGGGCGGCGGCCGGTGCGAACGTCGCGCTGCAGGCGATGAGGAGGGTCAGGATGAGTGCGGCGGATCTTTGCATGTCTTGCGGGTTCCGTTTCAGAGCTGGTGCCGGCGGCGCCAGAGCAGGAGGAGGAGCGCCGGGACGCCGATGGCGGCGAGCACGATCCCGGCCGGAAGCTGGAGCGGCGCGAAGAGAGTACGGCCGAGTGTGTCGGCAGCAAGAACCAGTATCGCGCCCCAAAGCCCGCTCGCGGCGAGCAGGGGAATCTGACCCCCGCCGATGGAAAGCCGGGCCAGGTGCGGCGCGATCAGCCCGACAAAGCCAAGCGATCCCGCCACCGAAACGCATGCGGCGGTCAGCAGGATCGGGGCGAGGAGCCGGATACCGGCCAGGATCTTCAGATTGACGCCGAGCCCCGAAGCGAGGCCGTCGCCAAGCTGGGCCGCATCCCCTGCCGCTGCGCTGAGGAAGAGCAGAATGGCGCCGGCGACGAGGAATGCGCAGGCAAGCGCGACAATATCCCAGGAGCTTGCCGCGAGATTGCCCGCCAGCCAGACCATGGCCGTCTGCATCTTGTCCGCGTCCGCGGCGAGCAGGACCATGGCGACAATCGCAGAGAGAAACCAGGAAACGCCGATCCCCGTCAGGATGAAGCGCAGGCGCGAGACGCTCCCGCAGAGCACGATGGTCACGGCGGCGGCGGCAACGCCTCCGGCGATCCCGGCAACGGGGCGCGCGAAGAGCGGCAGGCCCGGCAGGTTATAGAGCAGCAGCAGGATCGCGAGGCTGGCGCCCTCCCGGACCCCGAGCAAGCCGGGATCGGCGAGGCCGTTACGGGTCAGAGATTGAAGCGAGGCGCCGGAGAGGCCAAGCATTGCCCCGCAGGCGAGCGCCAGCAGGATGCGCGGCAACCGCAGGTCGGAGACGATCCGGTGGAGCGCGGGCACATTCGCCTCCGGGTTGGTGAGTGCGGCCAGCGCCTGGCCGAGTCGCACGTCCTGGCTCCCGGCCCCCAGGGCATAAAGTGCCAGCGCGAAGGTCGCTATCACAAGCAGAAGCAGCAGGAGCCCGCGCCGCAGATGCAGGCGGCGCGAGAACGGGCCAAGGCGAAGCGTTCTGTAGCCATGCCGGGGCGCACTCAGGCCCGCATTCCTGGCTTCAGCGAGATCGCTCATTTGATCCTCCTGAGGACCACCGAGATGAAGACCGGTGCGCCGACGAAAGCTGTCATCAGGCCGGTGGCCAGCTCGTTCGGCTGGAAGGCGGCCCTGCCGGCAAAATCGGCGAGCAGCAGCAGGGCCGTGCCGAGCAGGGCGGCCGTGGGCATGGAAAGGCGATGGTCCCCACCTGTGAGCCGGTGTGACAGTGCAGGCACAACGAGACCGACGAAACCGATCGGCCCGGCGACGGAAACCGCCGCGCCGCAGAGGAGGGCGGCAGCGGTGAGGCCGAGCAGCCGTGTGCGGGCGACTGGGACACCCAGCCCGGTCGCGGCGGCATCGCCGAGCGCGAGGATATTAAGCCGCTGGGTAATGGGCACGATGGCGAGCAGCGCGAGCAGGAAGACGGGTAGTGCGGCCTGGATGTCCGAAAGAGCGGCGACGCTGAGATCCCCCACCAGCCAGACTCGAATCGTATTCAGGGTTTCCTCGTCCAGCAGCAGGATGCCTGAGGTCAGGGTCGAGGCGAGAGCGGAGAGGGCGATGCCGCAGAAGGCCGCCTTGGTCGCGGTCATGCCGGTGCGTCCGGCCGACGCCATAGCGATCACCAGAAGGAAAAGCAGCCCGCCGCCACCCGCCGCCACAAGCGGACGCAAAGGCCCCGCGAAAGTGGCGCCGAGCGGTAGGGCCGTCGTGAGTACCACGGCGAGGCTGGCGCCCGCATTGAGGCCGAGAATCTGCGGCTCGCCCAAGGGGTTGCGGAGCAAAGATTGCAAGATCAGACCCGACATTCCCAGTCCGGCGCCGACCAGCAGTGCCGCGGCGACCCTTGGCAATCGGATGCGGACCAGGATCTGATGATCGAAATTCGCCGGATCGAAAGAGGTGAGCGCGCCCCAGAGCGCGACGGGAGAAATGGTGCGCGCGCCGTAGAGCCCGTCCAAGAGCGCGAGCAAGCCGACGAGCAGCGCCAGCCCCGGAAGAACGAGCAGGGCAGACGGGCGATACCGCACGCCCGCGCGTAGCATGGTGAGGCTCACGAAGCAGGCTCCGCCAATGGCGTTGGGGCGGGGCATGCGGCGGCTTGCGCGGGCAGGAAGATGGGTTTGCCGGTTTCCGGATGGTGCAGGCGGATGACGGGGGTCTCGAAGACCTCGCGCACCAGTTCCGCCGAGCACTCTTCGGGGTCTTCCACCAGCCGATGGATGGCGCCGGACTTGAGGAAGACGAGGCGGTCGGCATATTGCATCGCGAAGTTCAGATCGTGCAGGACCGTGACCACGGTGCGGCCATGCTCTTTCGGCAGCCGGGCAATCAGTTCCATCACCTCCACCTGATAGCGGAGATCGAGATAGCTCGTCGGTTCGTCGAAAAGGATGATGCCGGTTTCCTGCGCGAGCGTCAGGGCGATGAAGCAGCGTTGTCGTTGGCCGCCCGACAGGCTGTCTACCGGCCGGTCGGCGAAATCCTGCGTGTCGGTGACGGCAAGCGCACTCTCGACCGCAGCCTCGTCCGTCTCCGTCCATTGTTTGAGAAAGCCCTGATGGGGATATCGCCCGCGAGAGACCAGATCGTAGACGGTGATTCCCTCCGGCACGAGCGGGCTTTGCGGGAGTATCCCGAGTTTGCGGGCGATCTCGCGGGTCGGAAGCGCGGAAAGCGCGCGGCCATCGAGCAGCACAGATCCGTCGGATGGCTTCAGCAAGCGGGAGAGTAGGGCCAACAGGGTCGATTTTCCGGATCCGTTCGGGCCGACGAGCACGGTCAGGCTCTTCGCGGGTACGCTCAGGAAGACATCGCGGAGCACGGACTGGCCGCCATAACCGGCGACGATCCGCTTTGCTTCCAGAGGGAACTGGCCGGGATCGGGTTCTTGCGTCATCTCTTCGCCGGGGTTTCGTTCTGGTTGGATTTTGGTTGGCCTGTAAAATGTTGAAAACGAGAGGCATTCTCACTTGTAGTAGTCAAGTAATGGGAGCTAATTTTTTTGATCCAGATGAGCTTTTGGTCCTGCTAGAGGCGTTCGATCCCCTCGAAAACTCCGTTCTCAGGCGGTTTTTCACCGTGTGTGGTGCCGTAATGGGCTGGTGCGGCCCTGGCTGGGTTTGACTACTACAATTTTGCGACTGATACGCATTATTATATCAAATCAATGCATCTCTTGAAGTGGACCTGGGGGTCATGATCAACATTTTCCGAAGCGGCGGAAATAGCCGAAGCCAAAGGATTGGCTGCAGCAACAGAGCCGGAGTTGGGGCAATTCTGGCCACGTTGCTTGCATCGACCTGTATTGCGATGCCCGTGATGGCGCAAGACAGTTCCGCGAGCGGCACGGCGAGCAGTACGGAGGCAACCGAAAGCGGCAGCTCCGTCGAACTTGCGCCGATCACGGTCACGTCCGGTGGCGTCGGGGATGTCGAGGCCGTGCAGACCGACGGCTATCAGCCGCTTTCCACCAGTTCGGTAACGCGCCGCAACATGTCGCTGCTCGACGTTCCGCAATCGGTCAATGTGGTCAGCGAGCAGGTACTCGAGGACCAGGCCTCCAGTTCCATGGACGAGGCGCTGCAGAATGTCAGCGGCATCTCGCAGATTAACACCCTCGGCGGGACTCAGGACGCAATCATCCGCCGAGGCTTCGGCTACAATCGGGACGATTCCATCACCACCAACGGCATGAAGACGGCGCAGCCGCGCAGCTTCTCTGTCTTGACCGAACGGGTCGAGGTTCTTAAAGGCCCGGCCTCGACGCTCTACGGCATTCTCGATCCGGGCGGATTGATCAATGTCGTCACCAAAAAGCCGAAGGACACGTTTCAGGGCGAGGTTTATGGCAGCCTGTCGAGCTTTGGCGGTGGCAAGACCGGATTCGATGTAACGGGCCCGATCGAGGGCACCAATCTCACCGCGCGTCTGAGCGGCGAGTATCAGAACATCGATTACTGGCGCAGTTTCGGTGAAACAAAGCGGACTCAGATCGCCCCGTCGGTGAGCTGGACGGGCGAGAAGACGAAATTCACCGCTACCTATCTGCATGAGGAATACGAAATCCCATTCGATCGCGGCACGATCTTTGATCCGAACACCGGCAAAGCGGTTCCCGTCGGAGCCGATGTGCGCTTCGACGAAGCCTATAACATCAGCGATGGCGAAACCGATCTGGTCCAGCTCGAACTGGACCAGGAGATCAACAGCCATTGGAATGTCGGCGTCGATTACAGTTTCAGCCGCAACGCCTATACGGACAATCAGGCCCGCGTTCAGGGCTACGATCCCGATACTGGAGACTTGACGCGCCGGGCGGACGCCACCCAGGGCTCCACGATGTACAAGCACGCCCTGCGCGCGGACGTGATGGGGGACGTCGAGCTGGCAGGAAAGCGCAATGATGTGGTGTTCGGTGCCGGTTACGATTATAGCGACATCCTGCGGACGGACATGATCCGCTGCTCCAATGTTCAGGACTTCAATATCTACAGTCCGAGCTACGGGAACCTGGACACCTGCACGAATGTCTCCGCGAAAGACAGCGATCAGACAGAGCAGCTGGAGACCTATTCCCTCTATGCTCAGGACTCACTGTATCTGGACGAGCAATGGATTCTCATCGGAGGCTTGCGCTACCAATATTACGACATCATCGCTGGTAAGGGACGCCCCTTCAACACGAACACGGACAGCCAAGGCCATGCCGTGGTGTCGAGCGCGGGGGTCGTTTACAAGGTCACGCCCTCCATCTCCCTCTATAGCAATGTGGCGGAAACCTTCCGGCCGCAATCCTCGATCGGTAGCTTCATCGGCGACCTGAAGCCGGAAGAGGGCATTTCCTATGAGGCTGGCGTGAAGATGGAACTGCTCGACGGACTGACCGCGAATGTTGCCGTCTATACCTCGGACAAGAAGAACGTCACCTATAGCGAGGAAGTCGATGGCGAGACCGTGACCAAGGCGGCCGGTCTCGTCCGGGCACGCGGTCTCGAAGTCGATGTTGCGGGCTCGCTGACCGAAAACCTGGACGTGATCGCCAGCTACGGGCTGACCGACGCGCGGGTGAAAGACGATCCCGACTACAAGGGCAATCGGCCGGTGAGTGTCGCCCGGCATACCGGTTCGCTCTTCCTCTCCTATAATCTGGGTCCGGTGCTGCCCTTTGCGCGCGAGGTCAGGTTCGGCGGTGGCGTAAGAGCGGTAAGCAAGCGCGCTGGCGATGCCGCGAACAGCTTCTTCCTGCCCGGTTATGGTGCGGTGGATCTTTTTGCGAGCTATAGCCTGGATGCGGTTCGTCCCGTGACGCTGCAATTGAACGTGAAGAACGCGCTGGATAAGACCTATTACACCTCGACGATCGGAAGCAATCGCGGTGTTCAGGTCGGCGAGCCTCTGAACGCGATGCTGACGATGAAAGTCGCCTTCTGAGCGCACCAACAGCGGGTATGACAAGATGAGGCAAGCGCCGGACGGGATGTCCGGCGCTTGTTTTGTTCTAGCTCCGTGCCAGGTCCGGATATTCTGGTCTTATCCGCAGGTGCGATCTGGACTTATGGTTCGCGCCACGATTATGTAATCCTGCGAGCTGACGATTTCATTTGGCCGGCATTTCGCTGCGGCCGGACCCGGGAGACTTTGCGCCATGAGCAGTATGAAATTCGAAAACGACCTTTCCGATGTCGTCGCCTCCGACAAGGCGCATGTCTGGCATCATCTGATGCAGCACAAGGCGTTCGAGACGAATGATCCGAAGATCATCGTCGAAGGCAAGGGGATGCGCGTCTGGGATATCACCGGCAAGGAGCATCTCGACGCGGTGTCCGGCGGTGTCTGGACGGTGAATGTCGGCTATGGCCGGGAAAGCATCGCCGATGCGGTGCGCGATCAGCTCGTGAAGATGAACTATTTCGCCGGCGCTCTCGGCTCCGTTCCGGCCGCCCGCTTCTCCGAGCGCCTGATCTCCAAGATGCCGGGCATGACCCGGGTCTATTATTCGAATTCCGGCTCGGAAGCGAACGAGAAGGCCTTCAAGATGGTGCGCCAGATCTCCGCGCTGCACCATGGCGGCAAGAAGTCCAAGATCCTTTACCGGGAGCGGGACTATCACGGCACCACCATCACCACCCTCTCGGCCGCCGGTCAGCCGGAGCGTCAGGCCCATTACGGCCCGTTCACGCCGGGCTTCGTGGAGGTGCCGCATTGCCTCGAATACCGTAACCAGTATGGCGCGGTCGAAAATTACGGTGAGCGCGCCGCCGATGCGATTGAGGAAGTTATCCTGCGTGAAGGTCCGGATACGGTTGGCGGCCTTTGCCTTGAGACCATCACCGCCGGTGGTGGCGTCATCACCCCGCCGGAAGGTTATTGGGAGCGGGTCCAGGAAATCTGTACCAAATACGGCATCCTGCTGATCCTCGACGAAGTGGTCTGCGGCGTCGGCCGGACCGGCGAATGGTTCGGCTACCAGCATTACGGCATCAAGCCGGATATCGTCACCATGGCGAAGGGCGTTGCCTCTGGTTATGCGGCGATTTCCTGCACCGTGACCACCGAAGCGGTCTTCGATCTCTTCAAGGCAGATGCGTCCGATCCCCTGAGCTATTTCCGCGATATCTCGACCTTCGGCGGCTGCACCTCCGGCCCGGCGGCGGCGCTCGAGAACATGCGCATCATCGAGGACGAGAAGCTGCTCGAGAACACGACCGCCATGGGCGCCCGTCTGGAGCAGAACCTTCTCGCGCTGATGGACAAGCATCCGGTGATCGGCGACGTGCGCGGCAAGGGGCTCTTCTGGGGCGCCGAGCTGGTTGCCGACCGGGAGACCAAGCAGCCGGTGGACGAGATCAAGGCTCAGGCCGTGGTCGGTCACTGCAATGCCGAGGGCGTGCTGATCGGCGTTACCAACCGGTCGCTGCCGGGCTTCAATAACACGCTCTGCCTGTCCCCGGCGCTGATTGCCAGCAAGTCGGATATCGACCAGATCACGGGCGCCATCGACAATGCCCTGACGGCCGTGTTCGGTTCCGGAAAATAAGCGCTCTTGCCTGCCGGTGTTCCGCGAATGGGTATCAAGGCGACACAGTTTCACCTTGATCCGCAGTTCGGCGGAACATTGCAGAAGCAGATCCAGCAGATGGTCAGCCAGGGAATCCTGGCTGGCCGTTTTCTTCCGGGAGAAAGAATGCCGTCGAGCCGCATGCTGGCGCAGCAGCTCGGCGTGAGCCGGGTGACGGTGACGCTGGCCTATGCCGAACTGGTGGCGAGCGAATATCTGACATCCCGTGGCCGGTCGGGGCATTTCATTTCCGAGAATGCGCCGCGTCCGCCCGATTACAAGCTCGGCGATAGAGATCGGGTCGAGACAGTCGACTGGCAACAGGCTCTTGGAGCCCGATATTCCGATCAGACGAACCTGCTTCGGCCGCCGGACTGGCGTGGTTACGAGTTCCCCTTCATTTACGGTCAGCCGGACCCAAGCCTGTTCGATCATGACAATTGGCGGCGGTGCGCGCTGGAAGCGCATGGCCGCAAGGATTTCGAAGAGGTCACGGCGGACAGGTACGAGCAGGACGATCCGAAGCTGATCGAATATATCGTGCGGAACGTGCTGCCGCGGCGGGGCATCTCGGCCCGGCCCGAGGAAGTCCTGCTCACGCTCGGCGCCCAGAACGCCATCTGGATTTGCACGCAGCTCTTGCTCACAGGCGACCGCACGGCCGTCATCGAGAACCCATGCTATCCGGGGCTGAGGAAAGTGCTGGAGCACAGCTCCTGCCGGACCGTTCCGGTCGATGTCGACGAGAACGGACTGCCGCCGGAACGGCTGCCCGATCAGATCAGCGTTGTCTTCACGACGGCAAGCCA
>NZ_CAXBDC010000036.1:0-38908 GCF_963974195.1 uncultured Nisaea sp. | reverse complement strand
AGCTGGCCGGCTACACCTGGACCCAGCAAACAGTCGGCTGCTCGGAAGCGGCGGTATTCCGCGTTGAGGCACCAGGCAGACTGGTTTTGTTCGTGAAAACCGAGCCAGCCGGCTCGTTGAGCGAACTACAAGAAGAGGCAGCGCGGCTGCGCTGGCTGTCAACGACTGGGCTGCCTTGCGCACAGGTGCTTGCTGAGGTCCACCAACAGGAGCGGGATTGGCTGCTGCTGAGCGCGGTGCCCGGCCAAAACCTGCTTTCGGCCCCGATGGGTGCGGCGGAGAAAGTCGCGATGATGGCCGCTGTCTTGCGCCAGCTTCATCAACTCGACCCGACGACCTGCCCGTTTGATCATAGAGCAGAGCGCCGCATCGAGCTGGCACGGGCGCGAATGGAGGCCGGCCTGGTCGATCAGGATGATCTCGATGATGAGCATCAGGGTCTTGGGCCGACCGAGCTGTTCGCACGGCTGCAAGCCCGCAAGCCGCTTCGTGAGAACTTGGTAGTCACGCACGGCGACGCTTGTCTGCCAAACGTTATGGTTGAGAGCGGCCGCTTCTCCGGTGTCATCGATTGCGGTCGCCTGGGGTTGGCAGACCGCTATCAGGATTTAGCATTGACTACCCGGGACGTCGCCGAGGAACTCGGTCGCGAATGGGTCAAACCGTTCCTCGGTCACTATGGCATCAGCGATTTTGATTCCGACCGCGCGGCCTTCTACCGGCTACTTGATGAATTCTACTGAGCACGTACCGGCCGGAGCTTGGGAAACCACAGCTTCGGCTCCCAGGAAGTTGACAGAACTTGACGTCGATTAGTCTCCGATGAGCGCACGCAGAACCGACACGCTCGAAGATGGCGGCTACCGCCGAGGTCATCAGAGTGCGCTCGCACAGCGCGTCGAGGTCGCGGACGACGAGGTTCGTATAGCGATGTCGGAATAAACTGAGAACGCTGGTCGCCGCATTCAGCATAGAACGCGGGCGTTCGGCGTTCATGGTTCTGTTTTTTATGGCGCACCCGACAGGATTCGAACCTGTGGCCTTCGCCTTCGGAGGGCGACGCTCTATCCAGCTGAGCTACGGGTGCTTACCGGGTCGCAACTGCTTACGCAGTGCTTACGTGAACTTTTCGCGAGTTGAAAGATCAGAACGAGGGTCTCGCAAATCCTTGTTCTTACAGCCTTTTTTCGTCTCCTCTTTATTGTCCAGCCCCTTGACATCAGCCTTCGGAGGGCAGCGCTCTATCCAGCTGAGCTACGGGTGCATGCCTGGTGCCGGGCGGGAGCCGCACGGCTGAGCGAGCGGAACCTACCCTTGGGCGCGGCGTGGCGCAAGGGGAAAGCGCTGGTGTTTTTCAATCCTCGAACGGACAGAAATCCGGAAGCGGCCGTGCTCCGTTGCCGGGGCTGATTTCCGCTCCGCTCGGCAGTGCGGCTGCCGGATCGCCGAGCCATGCGGCGATGTCGGTGCTGACCCGGTCGCCATGCAGATCCCGGAACAGCATGTGATAGCCGTCTTCATAGAGGGCGAGCCGCCAGTGCCGCCCGTTTGTGCCGTCGTCGGGAAGGGTCGCCAGCATGCGGCAGGTCGGGCCGCGCGGGATGATGCCGTCCTGTTCGCCATAGAGCACCAGCAGCGGCGTGGAGATACGCGGAGCGGCGGCGAGGGCGTCGTCCATCAGGCCGGTTAAACCCCAGGCAACCTCGATCCGGGTCTCCTTGATCATCATCGGGTCATGGTAAAGCCGTCGCAGCATCTCGATATTGTCGGATGGCGGGCTGGGCAGGCTTTGTGGCCGGACACGGATGCGCGGCACGGTGTGCGCGGCCAGGGTCAGGATAAAGCGTTTCCAGGGTGCCAGAGTGCTGCGGCCCCAGACGGCTGGTGCCGAGAGCACGGCGCCGTCCAGTCGTGGAGGTGTGGCGCTGGCGAGCGCGGCCATGATCACGGCACCGCCCATGCTTTCGCCGAGAGCATAGACCGGTAGATGCGGATGGGCCGCGCGGAGCAGGCCGGAGACCGTGTCGAGGTCGTCGGTCATGGCGCCGGTTCCGGCCCAGTCTCCACGCATGGAGGTGCCGCCGAAGCCACGCTGGTCATAGGCATAAACCAGTAATCCATGCCGTGCGAGCAAGGGGCCGAGATCCCGGTAGGCGCCGGAATAATCGTTGAGGCCATGTAATGCGATAATCACGGCGCGGGGCAGCTCTTCCGGTGCCCAGCGCCGGTAGGGCAGTTCTGCCCCGTCCGGCATGATGAAGACGTCATCAAGGATCGCGGCGGGCCGGTGTGCCTCAAGCCGGGGCGTTATGCCCGGCGCGCAACCGGCCAGGGCGATCAGAAGCGCGACGCAGGACCAGCGCGCCTGTCGAAACAATTCACGCCGCATGAAAGCGGTCTGTCTCCGGATTCTTGCTGGTGAGAGCGAGGAAGATATCTTCGAGATCGCTCTCGTCGGTGCTGATGTCCTGGATGTGGAAATCCGCAGCGGCCAGAGCACCGAGGATGCGGGCGATCGGACCGTCGCTCTTGCGGAACGTGAAGGTCAGCCGGTTTTCCCCGGAGATTTCCACTTCGAAAGGCTGCAGCGGTTGCGGCAGCGTGCCGACGCTCTCTGGAAGCCTCTCGGCGACCGTGACCGTGACCGACTTGAAGTCGATCCTGCGCATCAGGGTTTCCTTGGTCTCGCAGGCAATGACCTCGCCGTGATTGATGATGGCGATGCGGTCGCAAAGCGCCTCGGCTTCTTCCAGATAATGCGTGGTCAGCAGAATGGTGACGCCATGCCGGTTAAGTTCGCGGACATTGTCCCACAGCTTGCGGCGCAGCTCGATATCGACGCCTGCGGTGGGCTCGTCCAGAACCAGGATTGGCGGGTTATGTACCATCGCCTTGGCCACCAGCAGGCGGCGCTGCATGCCGCCGGATAGCGAGCGGGTATAGGCATCGGCCTTGTCGCCGAGTTCGACCAGATCAAGAATTTCTTCCGTACGACGCTCTGCTTTTGGCACGCCATAGAGCCCTGCCTGAAGATCCAGCAACTCGCGAGGGGTGAAGAAGGCGTCGATATTCAGCTCCTGCGGCACGATACCGATGGCGGCCCGGGCCTGACGCGGATCCTCGTCGATATCGATTCCCCAGACCTTCGCGGTGCCGGCGGTCTTGTTCACCATGCCGGCAAGGATATTGATCAGGGTCGATTTGCCGGCGCCGTTCGGGCCCAGCAGGGCGAAGATCGAGCCGCGCGGCACGGCAAGGTCGATGCCTTTCAGGGCGTGCTTTTGCCGGGGGCTGCCAGCTTTCCCGTAAACCTTTTCAAGGCCTTTGATTTCCAGGGCGAGGTCGGGAGCGGATTGAGACGGTATGGGATGTGTCGGCACAGAGCTGACCTTTTTCAGGCGATTGAAAAACCATGTCGAATGGCTATTATCTCCCGGCATTCCGGGAACGGAAACTGCGCTTAATATAGGTACGATGCGGAGAAGGACCAGTCAGATGGCAAAACCGTTCGAAGTGATCACTGTTTCGGAGAAGCGTGTTGCCTGCGATGGCGGCAAGGGTTCGCTCGGACATCCAAAGGTTTTCCTTACCGTCGGCGACGAAGGCAAGGTGACCTGCCCCTATTGCTCCCGCGAGTTTGTCTATAGCGCGCCGGTGGCCGGCGAAAGCGCGGCCTAGACGCGGGTAGTGGCCGCCGCCGGGGGTGTCTTGCCTCTGAGCGGCCAGTAAACATTGCCGTCAATCTTCTTAACCGCGACGGCGAGCAGCTCGTAGCTCGCTTCTGCCGGTTTGATGTCTACGTGCTCGAACCCCGCATCCCGCAGCTTTTGCTCCAAATTTTTCGCAGTGAACGCTGTCCGGTGGGCCATGAAATGGTTGCCCTTTTCGATCTCCCAGCTTGCGCCGAATAATATATCCATCGGCATGACCGGGTTTTTTTCCCCGTCGACAATGGAGGTGTAGAGTTCCTTCTCTACGCCAACTTGTAGGATTGCCCGGCAGATCTGTTCCAGATTTGGGGTTCGGATAATGAGGAAACCCGTATCGTCCAGTACTCTGTGGAAGTTTGCCAGGCACTTTGGCACTTCATGGAATTCCAGATGTTCCAGATTGTGCTTGGAGAACAGGTAATGGGCGGAGCCGTCCGGAATGGTCGCCAAAGTGCGGATGTCGTCGATCACGTCCGGATTGACGCCGGGATCGATATCCACTCTGACCTCACGCCATTCATTCTCGAAATCGAGCGGCGGCAGGGCTTCCTTGCCCTGGTGGCCGCATCCCACATGGAGCAGGGTTTTCATCCCGGCCGTTTCCTGAATTGTCGTCATTGTGGGCCGTATTCTTTCTGCTGATTGACAGGCATATGATGAATACAGCCGCCGTCACTGCCTTTCAATCGCCGTTCTTGGTATTGTTCGGCGGCGGGCGCGCCTATTCGCTTGTCATGGGCACCGCCGCCGCTAGACTCACCCCGCAGCCGATTTACGAAGCCAGTTTCTGGATCCCTTGATGACCGATATCGCCGCGTCCGACGTCCCCAGCGCCATTTCCGACACGGAAAACCATCTCTATCTGGTGGACGGCTCCGGCTATATTTTCCGTGCGTTCCACGCCCTGCCGCCGATGAGGCGGTCCGACGGCACGCCGACAAATGCGGTATTCGGCTTTACTAACATGCTGATGAAACTGGTCGAGGATCTGGAAGCGGATCATGTCGCGGTGATTTTCGATACCAAGCGGCTGACCTTCCGGAACGACATCTATCCGGACTACAAGGCGAACCGGGACGAGCCGCCGGAGGATCTGCGGCCGCAATTCGCGCTGATCCGGGATGCCGTCCGGGCCTTCAACGTGCCCTGCCTCGAGATGGAGGGGTACGAGGCGGACGACCTGATCGCGACCTATGCCCTGCAGGCAAAGCAAAAGGGCATGCGGGTCACGGTGGTCTCTTCCGACAAGGATCTGATGCAGCTCGTCGATGATGGCGTCGACATGTTCGATCCGATGAAGAACCGGGCGATCGGGCGTGCCGAGGTGATCGAGAAGTTCGGCGTCGGGCCGGAGCGGGTGGTCGATGTGCAGTCGCTGGCGGGCGACAGCGTCGACAATGTACCGGGCGTTCCGGGGATCGGGATCAAGACGGCGGCGCAGCTGATCAATGAATATGGCGATCTCGACACGCTGCTGGCCCGGGCGGAGGAGATCAAGCAACCGAAACGGCGGCAGAACCTGATCGAATTCGCAGACCAGGCCCGGATCTCCCGCGATCTGGTCCGGCTGAAGGACGATGTCGCTGTCACCGAGCCGCTGGAGCGGCTGACGGTGGAGGATGCGGACATTGCCACCGTGCTGGCCTTCCTGAAGGAAATGGAATTCAAGCGGCTGATCGTCCGGTTCGAGTCGGAACTGGCGGATGGTGCCGCCGCGGCAACGCCGGGCGCCGCACCGGCGGAAGGGTCCGTCGGCTCACCCAATCCGGCCGGAGATGTCAGCTACGAGCTGGTGCAGGACGTCGCCGATCTTAAGCGCTGGATCGCGGCCGCTCATGCCGAGGGAACGGTCGCCGTCGATACCGAGACGACTTCGCTCAACGCCATGCGGGCGGATCTGGTCGGCGTCTCGATGAGCGTCGCGCCGGGCAAGGCCTGTTACATCCCGTTGGGGCACACGGCGGGAGAGGCGCAGGGTAATTTGCTCGGTGGTTCAGATGGCGGTGAGGACGGGCCGAAACAGATCCCCCGTGACGAAGCGCTGGCGCTGCTGAAGCCTCTGCTGGAAGACTCGTCGGTGCTGAAGGTGCTGCATAATACGAAATACGATGCACTGGTGCTGGCGCGGGAAGCCAATGGCGGCATAGCGCTTGGCCCGGTGGATGACACCATGTGCATCTCCTATGTGCTTGAGGGCGGCATGCACGGGCATGGTCTGGACGACCTGTCGGAGCTGCATTTCGATCATACCAACATCAAGTTCGCGGATGTCTGCGGCAAGGGAAAGACGCAGATCCCGTTCAGCGATGTCGCGCTGGAAAAGGCGCTGGATTACGCGGCCGAAGACGCGGACATGACGATCCGTCTGCATCGCAAGCTGCGTCCGGAATTGCCGAAAGCCGGACTTTCGACCGTTTACGAAACGCTGGAGCGGCCATTGATTCCGGTGCTGGTCGGCATGGAGAAGGCGGGCATCAAGGTCGACCCGCAGATCCTGCGCGCCATGTCGAAGGATTTCGAGAAGCGGCTGGAAGAGCTGGCGGTGCAGATCCACGAGCTGGCCGGGGAAGAGTTCAAGATCGGTTCGCCCAAGCAGCTTGGCGAGATCCTGTTCGACAAGATGAGCCTGCCCGGCGGCAAGAAGGGCAAGACCGGCGCCTATGCGACCGGAGCGGATATTCTGGAGGAACTGGCGGCGAAGGGTCACGATCTGCCGGCCCGGGTGCTGGACTGGCGCCAGCTCGCCAAGCTGAAATCGACTTACACGGACGCACTGGTGGAGGCGATCAATCCCGAGACCGGGCGCATCCACACGTCATATTCCATGACCGGTGCCAGCACGGGCCGTCTGAGCTCGAACGATCCGAACCTGCAGAACATCCCGATCCGCTCGGAAGAGGGGCGGAAGATCCGTACCGCTTTCGTGGCCGAGTCCGGGCACAAGCTGCTGGCGGTCGACTATTCCCAGATCGAGCTGCGTCTGGTTGCCGATATCGCCGATATCGAAAGCCTGAAGCAGGCTTTCCGGGACGGCATCGATATTCATGCCCAGACAGCGTCCGAAGTCTTCAACGTGCCTCTGAAGGACATGGATCCGACCACCCGCCGTAATGCCAAGGCGATCAATTTCGGCATCATCTACGGCATTTCCGCCTTCGGTCTCGCCCGCCAGCTCGGCACCGAGCCGGGTGTGGCGAAGAAATATATCGACGCCTATTTCGAACGCTTCCCGGGCATCCGCGACTATATGGACAAGACCAAGGCGGCGGCGCGTGAGGACGGTTATGTCACCACTTTGTTCGGGCGGCGCATCCATATTCCGGGCATCAAGGACAACAATCCGGCCCGCCGCGCCTTCTCAGAGCGCGCGGCGATCAACGCGCCGATCCAGGGCTCGGCCGCCGACGTGATCAAGCGCGCGATGGTTAGGATCGGCCCAGCGATTAAGGAAGCCGGACTGAAGGCGACGATGCTGCTGCAGGTACATGACGAATTGCTGTTCGAGGTGCCGGAGGCGGAGGTTGAGGAAACCACGGCACTGGTCCGCAAGGTGATGGAAAGCGCGGCCGATCCGGTGGTGCGGCTTTCCGTTCCGCTGGTGGCCGACGCGGGTGTCGGCGACAGCTGGTCCGAAGCGCACTGAGGCGGCCCGAGGCCGTGGAGGAACAATGAGCAAACCCGCCAAACCCGCCCCAAAGGGCGATCCCGTTCCGGTCGTGGTCCGCCAGGCGGAAGAGCGGGACAAGGACCGGCTGGTCGAGATCATGGATGCCTGCTGGGAGGCCACCTGGATGCCGTTCATGCCCCCGGCCGTCCCGGCGCGCTACCGGAATGAAAATCTCGGCCGTGCCTTTGTCGAAAACGCCTGGCAGACCTGCCGGGTGGCCGAAGACACGACCGGGAAACACGGCGTTACCGGCTTCTCTTTCCTGCTCGACAAGCAGATCAAGACGATCCAGGTGCCGCCGAAAATGCAGCATCGCGGCGTCGGTCGCGCGCTTCTGGAGGATGCGGAGGCGGAACTGGCCAAAGCCGGCCATGCGAGCGCCTATGTCGAATGCGACGTCTTCAATGCACGCGCGGCGGTCTTCTACCGCGCCATGGGCTACGAGGAAACCGGCCGCATCGACACGGATATGCTCGGCTACAAACTCGCGACGCATGTGTTCGAAAAACCGCTCGGCAGCAAGTAGCGACCACTCGAACTACGCCGTTTCAGCCAGCCATTTCTCCGCCGCTTCCGCTTCATCCATCCCGAACCCTTTCATCTCAAGCCCCGGGATCAGCGCGCCTTCGATATCGGCGGCGGTGCGAAGCCAGGCTTCGTCGCTGAGCACGGCGCAACGGTCGAACTTGCCGAGCAGGCCGAAGAGTTTTGGCAGATGCTCAAACTTCACGGCCATGGCGCTGAGGGATGGCCAGGGGAAGTGGTGCAGGCGGTAGAGAAGCTGGCCGTGTTCGATGCCTTCCGATTTCTCGATCAGCTCTTCGATGGCCCTGCGCATGGTCTCTTCATCAATGGAAGAGGCATTGAATTCCATGTCGATGCGGTTTTCGGCGGGTTTGGTGATCTTGATCATCTGAGCCTCCGGTCCGTGTGCCTGAACAGGATATGGGGACGGCGGAGGCGAAACGAAGAGCGGGCTGTCGCGGTTATTTTTAGCCGTTTTCCCGGCCGCAGAGCCGGGATCTTCCGGGCATGGAGGTGAGGCGGGCTGCTTGAGGTCCCGGATCAAGTCCGGGAAGATGATCTGAAGAGGCGCGCGTGAAAACAGAAAAGGCCGCCCGGAGGCGGCCTTTCGTATCGGTAACCAGCTGCGATCAGGCGGCGGCTTTCACCCCGGCTTCGATCACGGCAGCTTCGACATATTCCTCGAACTGCTGGAAATTTTCCTGGAAGCGGGCGCGAAGCTCGGAGGCGGTGGCGTCGTAGCCGGCCTTGTTTTCCCAGCTGTTGCGCGGGTCGAGCACTTCGGACGGTACGCCCGGGCAGCTTTCCGGGATAAAGAGGCCGAAATGCGGCTCCTGCTTCACCGGAACGTCGTCCAGCTTGCCCGCCAGCGCGGCCCGGACCATGGCGCGGGTGAAGGCGATTTCCATGCGCTTGGCGCCGGAGCCGGCGCGGCCGCCCTGCCAGCCCGTGTTCACCAGCCAGCAGGTGGCGCCGTGCTCGGCGATGCGTTCGCGTAGCATTTCGCCATAGACGCTCGGATGGCGCGGCATGAAGGGAGCACCGAAGCAGGTGGAGAAAGTCGCCTGCGGATCGTTGCCGAGACCTTTTTCCGTCCCGGCCACACGGGCCGTGTACCCCGAGAGGAAGTGGTACATGGCCTGTTCCGGTGTCAGCTTTGAGATCGGCGGCAGCACGCCGAACGCGTCCGCCGTCAGCATCATGATGTGCTTCGGATGGGCCGCCGTGCCGGAAAGATCCGTGTTCGGAATGTAGTGTATCGGATAGCAGGAACGGCTGTTCTCGGTCAGGCTGCCGTCGTCGAAATCCACTTCCCGGGTTTCCGGATCGTAGACCACGTTTTCCAGCACCGTGCCGAAACGCTGCGAGGCGGCGTAAATCTCCGGCTCGGCTTCCTCGGACAGCCGGATCACCTTGGCGTAGCAGCCGCCCTCGAAATTGAAGATACCCTTGTCGGACCAGCCATGCTCGTCATCGCCAAGCAGGATGCGGGTGCCGTCGGAGGAGAGCGTCGTCTTGCCGGTACCGGAGAGGCCGAAGAAGATGGCGCTGTCGCCATTCTCCGCAACGTTTGCCGAACAGTGCATCGGCATGACGTTCCGGTCCGGCAGCAGGTGATTGAGGATGCCGAAGATCGATTTCTTGATCTCGCCCGCGTACCAGCTGCCGCCGATGACGACGAGGCGCTTGTCGAAATTGACCAGGATGAAGGTCTCGGAATTCAGGCCATCCGCTTCGCCTGCTGCCTGCAGGCCGGGAGCCTGGAGCACGGTGAATTGCGGCTCGAAACCGTCGAGCTCCTTGCGCTCGGGGCGGCGGAACATGTTCTTGGCGAAGAGATTGTGCCAGGCGGTCTCGGTCACCACGCGCACCGGGAGGCGGTAATCCTCATCGGCGCCGGCATAGCAGTCGAGTACGTAGCAGTCGCGGCTCTGCATGTATCCGGCGAGGCGCCGGTGCATCTCGTCGAACAGCTCCGGCGTGCAGGGCCGGTTCACGGCGCCCCAGTTGATCTGGTCATGGACCGACGGCGTGTCGACGATGAATTTGTCCTTGGGAGAGCGGCCCGTATGCTTGCCGGTCTCGACAGCGAAGGCGCCGCCGGGGACAATCTGGCCCTCGTCATTGCGGATCGCATGTTCGTAGAGTTCCGCTTCGGAGAGGTTCCAGTAAGCGGTTCCGAGATTGAACAGCCCGTGCTGTTCCAGATCCTTCGCGGATCGTTCCTGGCCCATGTGACGCGTTTCCTCGATCTAGCTTCTTATAAATCCATGCGGAAATTTCTGGTCTTCTCTGCGGCTCCGCTCCGCCCAAGCAGGGATTGTTACGGATCTGCTTCGGCGATTGCAACCGCCCGGACCCCTCTAGACTGGAAAAAATGGCTGATTATTCCGCGGCACTCTGCCGCGCATGTTTCGCCAGACCGACAAGCGCCTTGCGAGTCTCGTCGGCATCCCGGACCGGTGCGTCGTAATCAAGCCGGGCAATCTCGCCGCCGAGCCGCAGGTCGCAGCCCTCGGTATCGCAGCCTGTCATCTCCCAGCCGGTGCCCTCACGGCCGAGCAGGACCGAGGCATAGAGCTGGTTCGCGTCGGTATGATCCTCATTCATATGGGCGACGATCCCGGCTTCCGCCTCTTCCAGTGCAGGCGCCCGTTCAGACAGGATATCCGCCGCCTCGACCCAGTGGATCTTGCCGAACCCGGCGACGATATGCGCCCGCTCGACCGCGACACGGTAGAAATTGAAATCCCCGAACCCGGCGAACATGCGGGCTGACGGATGACGGCGCAGATAGCGCTCCGCCAGACGCTCGTCCCCGATCTTTTCCACCCGGCCAAGCACGGAGGCCCGGGCGCCGGTCAGCGGCTCGGCGAGACCGGCGGTGCCATCGAACAACAGACAGACACGCGGGTCGGCCTTCAGGTTCGTCGTGTGTTCGGCGAGGTCGGACAGCAACATCAGCGGACTGCCGTCCTGATCGGTGGCGGCCATGACGAGAGAGCCGTAGGGCCAGCCGCTGTCACCGGCCATGCCGGTGGAGAGCGTCGCCCGGTCAAGCCGGCGCATCAGGGAGCGGATTTGTGCGCCGGGAGCAAGCGCGCGGGGGTCTGCTGTGCCCATCTTCATCACGTCCTGTCATTCATGTGTCGGGAACAGGGCCATCAAAATGAAGCGCCGCGCTTTATGCAAGCGGGATGATCCGGACCCGGCGGATCGTGCCTGTGTCATTTTGAAGGTGTGATTTTAATCATGGTTGTCGAAACAATGCCTTGGCGCGGCCACAGCATTGCCTCATTCCGCCGCCATTTCCATATGCGGGTTAAAGGTACATACCGCTCCGGCTGGCCCCGGAGAGCGGAAACGTGCAAAATCGGGGGCGCCGTTCTTCGGCGGAAAGGAATCCAGGCATGAATACGATCGCGCTGGTCGATGACGACCAGAATATTCTCACCTCTGTTTCCATCGCGCTTGAGGCCGAGGGCTTCGACGTGCGCACCTTCAAGGATGGTGAAGAGGCGCTGCGCGGGCTGACCCAGCGGCCGGTGGATCTCGCCATTCTCGATATCAAGATGCCCCGCATGGATGGCATGGAGCTGCTGTCCAGGCTGCGCCGGCAGAGCGCCCTGCCGGTGATCTTCCTGACCTCGAAGGATGACGAGCTGGACGAGATGCTCGGCTTGAAGATGGGCGCGGACGATTACATCACCAAACCGTTCTCCCAGCGTCTGCTGATCGAGCGGATACGGGCGCTGCTGCGGCGCCAGGAGCTGGCCCAGGACGAAGCCAATCCGGCCAGCGATTCCGTACTCTCGCGCGGTGATCTGGTGATGGACGGCTCGCGCCATCTGAGTGCCTGGAAGGGCAAGCCGGTGCCGTTGACCGTGACCGAATTCCTGATCCTGCGCTCACTCGCCACCCGGCCGGGCCACGTCAAGAACCGGGACCAGCTGATGGATGCCGCCTATGGCGACGCGGTCTATGTGGACGACCGGACGATCGACAGCCATATCAAGCGCATCCGGAAGAAATTCAAGGGCGTGGACGATGATTTCGAACAGATCGAGACGCTGTACGGGGTCGGGTACCGGTATCGTGATCCGGCCCTGGTAGCCGCCGGCCCGGCATGAGCCTGTCCTGGGGGGAGGGACTGCGCGCCGCGCTGAAGTGGCGTGGCTCGGGGGACTCGTCTGATCGTGCGAACAGGACGGACGCTGCGGAGCAATCCGCACCGAACCGTTCGGGCATGGATCGTTCCGGCATGGACCGGACGGCGGCGGAAACCCCGCGCCGCAGACCCAGAATTTCCGGGCTGACGCTGCGCATTCTGGCGATCAATCTGTTCGCGGTCGCTATCCCTCTCTTTGGCCTGCTCTATATGGACCGCTATCAGGACAGCCTGATCGAGGCGGAACTGGAAGCCCTGACCCGGCAGGGCAGTATCTTTGCCAAGGGTGTCGCGGCGCTTGCCGTCGAGCCCGAATATTCCGAAGCAACGCAATTGTCCAAGGATCTGGTGCGCCGCATGGTGCGGCATGCCTCGGATCAGTTCGGCACGCGTTTGCGGCTGTTCGCGCCGGACGGGCATCTGATGGCCGACAGCAACAGTTTCGGGCGCTCGGGCGGGGTGGTTCAGATCCGGCCACTGGCGCCGCCGCGCGAGCCTGGTTTTGATCCCGGCCATTGGGCCGATACGGCCTATGATCTGCTGGTGAACTGGCTGCCCCGGCGTGGCGATTTCCCGCGCTACAAGGAAACGGCGACCCAGCGGGCGGAAGATTATCCGGAAGCGATAGACGCGTTGCGCGGGCGCCGGGCGCAGGCCGTCCGGACCGTTTCGGATGGCGGGCTGATCCTGACCTCCGCCGTGCCGGTGCGCCGCTACAAGCAGGTGCTTGGTGCCCTGATGCTGAGTGTCGACGGGCATGAGGTCGACGAGGCAATGCGGGACGTGCGGTTCGAGATCCTGAGCGTGTTCGCCTTCGTCTTCGCCGTGACCATCCTGCTGTCGCTCTATCTTGCGGGCACCATCACCCGGCCCGTGCAGCGGCTTGCCGCGGCGGCGGAACGTATCCGGCGCGACCGTACCCGGGAGACCGAGATTCCGGCGTTCGAGGGACGCGATGACGAGATCGGCGATCTGGCCCGGGCAATGCGGGAGATGACCGAGGCGCTCTGGCAACGGATGGACGCGATCGACCGGTTCGCCGCCGATGTGGCGCATGAGATCAAGAATCCGCTGACCTCCGTGCGCAGTGCGGTGGAGACGGCGGCGCGGGTGCAGGATCCGGAAAAGCAAAAGAAACTGATGGGGATCGTTCTCGACGATGTGCAGCGTCTCGACCGGCTGATCAGCGATATTTCCGAAGCCTCCAGGCTGGACGCGGAGCTGTCCCGCTCCGGTGCCGAAAGTGTTGATCTGGCGGCAATCCTGGCGACTTTGGCGGAGGTCTATGGAACCGCGGAGAACAGCCACGGCGTGCGGGTCGAGACCACCGTGAACGGCTCCGCCGATCTGCGCGTCCGGGGCAGCGAGAGCCGTCTGGTGCAGGTGATCCGCAATCTGGTCAGCAATGCCATCACCTTCTCCCCGGAGAATGGATCGGTTCGTCTGACGGCAGGCGCCGATCCCGTGGATGGCCGGGAAGTCATCATCACGGTAGAGGATGACGGGCCGGGGATTCCGGAAAACAAGCTCGACGCCATTTTCGACCGGTTCTACACGGAACGCCCGACCGGCGAGAAATTCGGTACCCATTCGGGGCTCGGTCTCAGCATCTCCCGGCAGATCGTCGATGCCTCCTCGGGCCGGCTCTGGGCCGAGAACCGCACGGGTGTCGATGGCTCTGTTATTGGCGCGCGGTTCGTCATACGGTTGCCCCGCGAGGCTAACTGAGGCGGGTAATCAGCGGCGGGGTTCAATGGAACTGGTATATGGCACGGCGGTCGCAATCGACGGCCGCGCGGTCCTTTTGCGTGGCCCGAGCGGCAGTGGAAAGTCCGATCTTGCGCTGCGTCTGATCGAGGGGGGCGCCATGCTGGTGTCCGACGATCAGACCCGGCTTGTCCGGGAAGCCGGCCGGCTCGTGGCCAGCGCACCGGATACGATCGCAGGACAGCTCGAGGTGCGCGGCGTTGGCATCGTGCCGGTCGCGAATACCCGCCGGGCGCCACTCGATCTGGTGATCGATCTGGTGCCGTCCGAGCAGGTTGAGCGGTTTCCGGAAGCCGGTTCCTGCACGTACCTTGACCTGACGGTCCCTTTGCTCGCGCTTGCGCCGTTCGAGGCATCGGCACCGGCAAAAGTGCGCCTTGCACTCAACCATTTCCCGGCGAAATAATGCGCCTTCGGAAATGCGCGTTGAAGGGGAGATAGACGTGCAGGCATCCGCTGATGCAACGGGACAGCCGATCAGGGTTGTCCTGGTAACCGGGCTTTCGGGCGCCGGCCGGACGACAAGCCTGAAGGCGCTGGAAGATGCCGAGTTCGAGGCGGTGGACAATTTACCGCTCTCGCTGCTGCCGGCGCTGCTGGCCCCGCGCGCCGAGCCGGAGGGCGATCACCGGATTGCCGTCGGTATCGATACCAGAACCCGGGATTTCACGCCGCAGCGGCTGACGGCCGAAATCGACGCCTTGCGGCAGCGCGGCGATATCACGCTGACCGTGGTCTTTCTCGATTGCGATACGGACGTTCTGATTCGCCGCTTTACCGAAACCCGCCGCCGCCACCCGCTGGCGATCGACCGGCCGGTGGCGGACGGTATCCGCACCGAGCTCGAGATGCTGGCGCCGCTGCGCGAGCAGGCGGATGTGACCATCGATACCTCCCGTCTCACCATTGCCGATTTCAAGCGGGTCTTTGCCGATCAGCTCGGAATCGCGGACGGGGGCGGCCTGACGATCACCGTCACCTCCTTCAGCTTCAAGCGCGGCGTGCCGCGCGAGGCGGACATGGTGTTCGACGTCCGTTTTCTCCGGAATCCGCATTATGACGAACGCCTGCGGCCGCTCGACGGCCGGAATGGCGAGGTTGCGGATTATGTCGCCGAAGACCCTGATTTTCCGGCCTTCTATGCCCGTCTTGAAGGCTTTCTGAAGCCGCTCATGCCGCGCTTTCAGGCCGAGGGGAAAAGCTATCTCACCATTGCTGTCGGATGCACCGGCGGACGGCACCGTTCCGTATTCGTGGCGGAAAAGCTGGCGAGAGAGTTGAAGGCGGACGGTCTAGCTGTCACTTTGTTGCACCGCGATGTCGACCGCAGCGGACAGGAATGATCCGCATGAAAATGAGTCGACGCGACGGAACAGTGCGTAGAACACTGTAGGCAAGGGGCTAACCAGATGGACGCGGAGGCGACCGAATTGCCGATTGGCATTGTATTGGTGACACACGGAAATCTGGCGGACGAGTTCCGCTCCGCCGTGGAGCATGTTGTCGGACCGCAGGAGCATATGGCGACTGTCTGTATCGGTCCGGAAGACGATATGGAACAGCGCCGGACCGAGATCCTGGAAAGTGTCGGGGCGGTGGATCAGGGCAAGGGCGTGATCGTGCTGACCGACATGTTCGGCGGTACGCCGTCGAATCTGGCCATCTCGATCATGGAAAAGGCGCATGTGGAAGTGATCGCGGGCGCAAATTTGCCGATGCTGATCAAGCTGGCAAGCGTCCGGAATACGATGTCTCTTGCCGCCGCGGCGAACGAGGCGCAGGAGGCTGGACGGAAATATATCCGTATCGCCTCGCAGGTCCTGGCCGGAGACTGACGTGGCGGAAAAGGGAATGGCTGCCTCCGGCTCCGGTCCTGGAGCCGTGGCGCGGGATCTGACCATCGTCAATCAGCGCGGTCTGCATGCACGGGCGGCGGCGAAATTCGTGAAGCTGGCGGAAACATTCACGGCGGAAGTCTCCGTGACCAAGGGCGATATGACTGTCTCCGGGCGCTCGATCATGGGATTGATGATGCTGGCGGCGGCGCCGGGCTGCACCATCCATGTCGCGGCCGAGGGAACTGACGCGCAGGATGCGCTGAACGCTATCACCAAGCTGGTGGACGACAAGTTCGACGAAGACTGAGGATCTGACCGCCATGATTAAACGGGTATCCGGAACGGGCGGGGAACGGATCATTGACGGGGTCGGCGTTTCCGCCGGGTTCGCCATTGGCGTTGCGCATGTCGTCGAGACAGGCCTCGGCCAACTGCCGGAATATAAGCTGAACGATGCGGATGTGGATGCGGAAGTCGAACGCTTCCGCGCGGCTCTGGCCAAGGCACAGAAGCAGGTCGGCAAGCTCCGGCAAAAGACGGCCAGCATGCCGGAATCCCTGGCTGAGGAGCTGGCTCCCCTGCTGGATGCACATGCCGCGATGCTGGGCTCCAGCCGGATGGGGGCGGGCACCGAGGCGCAGATCCGCAAGCGCAAGATCAACGCGGAAGCCGCCGTGCAGGCGGTCGTGCATGAGATCAACGAAGCCTTCGCGGCGATGAAGGACCCCTATCTCGCGGCCCGGATAACGGATGTGCGGGATGTGGCGGGCCGGGTGCTGCGCAATCTCGCGGACAAGCCCTATCAGGCGTTCTCCGTCCTGCCGAAAGACGCGGTGATCATCGCGGACGAGCTCAGCCCCGCCGATACGGCATTGCTTGATCCGAGCCGGGTGGCGGCTTTGGTGACGATCAGCGGCGGGCCGGAAGGGCATTCCGCGATCATGGCCCGGTCCATGGGGCTGCCGGCGGTTCTGGGCGTGCAGGGATTGCTTGGCAAGGTCCGTTCCGGGGAACGGGTGCTGGTCGATGGCGAGCATGGCCGGGTCGTGGTCGCGCCGAGCGACGAGACCCTGGCGGAATTCGCGCGCAAGGCGGAAGCACGGAAAAGGCTGGATCGCCAGCTCGCCCGGCTCCGGTCCCTGCCGGCGGAAAGCCAGGACGGTGAGCGTATTTCCCTGCTGGCAAACCTGGAGCTGCCGCGCGATGTGGAGGCGGCGGTGCGGGCCGGGGCCGAAGGGGTCGGTTTGCTGCGGACCGAGTTCCTGTTCATGAACCGGGACACGCTGCCAGGCGAGGACGAGCAATATGCCGTGCTGCGCGGCATCGTCGAGGGCATGGGGGGGCTTCCGGTCACGATCCGGACTCTCGATGTCGGTGGCGACAAGATTTCCGTGGCTCTTGGCGGCAAGATCGGGGTTTCCCCGAACCCGGCTCTTGGTTTGCGCGGGGTCAGGCTGTCGCTCGCCGAACCCAAACTGTTCGAAACCCAGCTCGCGGCGATTCTGCGCGCGGGGGCGCACGGTCCGGTCAGGCTGCTGTTGCCGCTGGTCTCCTCGACCGAGCAGATCCGCCAGTCCCGCCGTATTCTGAACAAGGTGGTCAAGCGCCTGACCCGCAAGGGAGTGCGGATCGCCGACCCGGTGCCGCCGCTTGGCGCGATGATCGAGGTGCCGGGCGCCGCGCTGATGGCGGACGGTCTGGCCCGCGAGGTCGATTACTTCGCCATCGGGACGAACGATCTGACCAGTTACACGCTGGCCATCGACCGCAGCGACGATGCCGTGGCCGGGCTCTACAACCCCTTGCATCCGGCGGTGCTGCGCCTGATCCAGTTCACCGTCGATGCCGGGCACCGGGCGGGTATTCCGGTCAGCATTTGCGGAGAGATCGCGGGCGATCCGCGCTATGCGCCGCTATTGACCGGGCTTGGCGTGCGGGAATTCTCCATGAGCTCGCACAGCATTCCGCGGGTGAAGCAGCGGGTGCGGGCGCTCGATACCGGTGCCGCCACGCGGCGGGCGCTGGCCATCATGGATCAGGGGGACGAGGGGCGGATCTCCGCGCTGCTGGACGATTTCAACGACAGTCTCTAGTCTGCGGAAATTCCCTTCCTGCTCCTTCGGGTGAGCCCCATGAGTTTTGTATTGAATGCCGATGTGCTCAGCGCAATCGAACCGCCGATTGCCGAGTCCCAGACATGGATCGCCGGCCGGACCTTCCCGCCGGAAAAGCCGTTGCTGGATCTGTCCCAGGCCGTGCCCAGCTATCCGCCTGCGAAGGAGCTGACGGATCACGTCGCCGAACGCGCGGCGCATTTCGAAACCGCGCAATATTCGGTGATCCGGGGCATTCCGGAGCTTCGGCAGGAGCTGGCGGACCATGTCGCGACCCGCTATGGCGGGGTGATCGGGCCGGAGAATGTGCTGATCTCGGCCGGCTGCAATCAGGCTTTCTGCATGGCGATCCTGGCCATCGCCCGGGCCGGCGACGCCGTGATGCTGCCGGTGCCCTATTACTTCAATCACCAGATGTGGCTGGAAATGCAGGGGATCGACCCGATCCATCTGCCCTTCCGGTTCGACCGGGCCGGTGTGCCGGATCCGGAAGAGGCCCGCAGGCTTTTGACCGACAAGACCAAGGCCATCGTGCTGGTCTCGCCGAACAACCCGACCGGCGCCGTTTATCCGCCGGAGGTGATCGCCGAATTCCGCGATCTTGCCGCCGAACGCGGCATTGCGCTGATCCTGGACGAAACCTACCGGGATTTTCTGGAAGACGAGAACGGCCCGCCGCACGACCTGTTCAGGGACGAGAAGTGGGGCGAGACGCTGATCCAGCTCTACAGCTTTTCGAAGACCTTCAGCCTGACAGGCTACCGAGCGGGCTCCGTCATGGCCGGGGCCGGGACCATCGACGCGGTGACCAAGATCATGGACACGATCCAGATCTGCACGCCGCGTATCTCTCAATATGCCGCGCTTTACGGCCTGCGCCATGTCTGGCCGTGGGTGGCGGAGAAGCGGACTATGCTGAAGGGGCGCAAGGAAGCGCTGGAGGCGGCTTTCCGGGGAAACGATCTCGGCTACGAGCTGGTCTCCGCCGGTGCCTATTTCTCCTATGTCCGGCATCCGTTCGAGGACATGAGCGCGAAGCAGGTGGCCCGCAAGCTGGCGGACGAGCAGAACATCCTCTGCCTGCCAGGCAGTTTCTTCGGCCCCGGTCAGGAACGCTTCTTGCGGCTGGCATTCGCCAATGCCACGGCCGAGGACATGCCGGAGCTGGCAAAGCGTCTGCGCGCCAGCCTCGCCGCATGACCGGAACCCGGCCATACGATCCGGCACGCGACGATCTCGCGGAGATTGTCGCGCTGATCCATCGGGCTTTCGAGCAGTACCGGGGAAAACTGGAGCCGGAAAGTGGTGCGCTGACGGAAAGCGTGGAGAGTTTGCGCAAGCGGCTGGAGAAGAACCGGCTGTTTCTGGCCGAGGATGACGGCAGGATCAGCGGCGCCGTCTTCGCTACGCAGAAGGGAGACGCGGTCTATCTCGACCGGCTGGCCGTCGATCCCGAAGTCCGCTGCCGGGGCATCGCCCGCCGCCTGATCGAAGCCGTCGAGGCTCATGCACGGGCCACCGGCGCCGCCCGGATCACCCTCGGCGTTCGTCTCGCCCTGCAGCACAATATCGACTATTTCCGGCGCTGGGGATTCGTCGAGACGGGCCGTCAGGCCCATGACGGTTTTGACGCGCCGACTTCCATGGACATGGAAAAACGGCTCTGACACTCCCATGAGGATAGGGGGTGAAATCTGTGACGATTGAAGATTCGTCAATTGGCGATTATATTGTCGTCAAATGACGGTTGGTTGGGAATACAGGCATGGTCGCGCTTGATGTCTATATGAACCCTGAAACTCTTCCGGGAACGGAAGCCGCACGGGTCGGGAAATTGCTGGGTTTGAAAGAGTCCGCTTCCCTGGACGACATCCTGCTGGCGGACCATGTGGCATCGGGACTTGCCGTGTCGGCGGCCGAGGCTCTCGGCGATCTTCTCGGGCGCGCCAGCATTGTCGGCCCGTTGATCCCCGAAGCGACGCTGCGCCGGGCGAAAAAGCAGCGTAAGGCGCTCTCGCGGGAGATGAGCGAGCGGCTCTATGAAGTCTCCCGTGTCATTGATGCCGCGAGCCGGCTCTATCGCGGCGACATGTCGGCGATTTCCCGCTTCCTCAATCGGCCCCACCCCCTGCTGCATGGCCGGGCGCCGCTCGATCTCGCGCGCTCCAGCTCGGCGGGGGCGGATGCCGTCATCAACCTGTTACGGCGTGCGGAGTCCGGTTTCGCGGTATGACCGCCCTGCGGACACTGCCTGCGCCGTTGACCGGCTACAGGATCGGCGATCCGGACGGCGAATTTCCGATCTGGGATGACGGCGGAGCCCGGCAGGCGTTCGGCCGCTGGCACGAGGCAGGCTCCGGAGTGATTTATGCTTCCGAGCATTACTCAACCGCGATGCTGGAGAAGCTGGTGCATTTCGGCGGAGAGCTGCCGGGAAACCAGCATTTCATCGAAATCACGATTCCGGCGGGGATTTCCTATGAGGTGGTGAACCCGGACATTCTCGCCGGATGGGCGGATATTTCCGGCATTGCCGCACGGGAATTCGGCCGGAAATGGTATGCGGAGAAGCGTTCGGCGCTTCTCGTGGTTCCATCCGTCGTCGCCCGGATGGAGCGCAACTTTATCTTCCATACCGGGCACGAGGATTTCGCCCGGATTGAGGCCAGTCTGGAAACGCCGGTCTGGTGGGACGACCGGTTATTTGCGCGCTGAGCTATACCGGCTCGTGCCTCACCCGTGCTTCTGGATAAAGGCCGAGAGCCGCCGCGCTGCGTCATCCAGCGTCTCGTCCGAGGCGCCGAAGCTGAGCCGCAGGTGCCCGGCCAGCATGTCGCCGAAGCCTTCGCCGGGAAGCAGGGCGAGTTTCTGTTCTTCCAGCAGTTTCCAGGCGAAATCGACGGTATCCATGCCGGTCTCGCGAATGTCGAGCATGAGAAACATGCCGGCATCCGGCTTCCGGACCTTCACCTTCGGCACGGCGGCCAGCGCCTCGCAGACCCGGTCGCGGCGCTGCCGGTAGAGGTCGCGAATGCGGTCCACCGTATCGACCGCTTCGTCCAGCGCCGTCATGGCTGCTTCCTGGATGAAGGGGGGTGAGCCGAACAGCATGGAGCCCATGACCTGCTCGACGGCGTTGATAGTATCCGGGTCGGCGACGATCCAGCCCAGCCGCCAGCCGGTCATCGCGTGCCCCTTGGAGAAGCTGTAGACGGACAGCGTGCGATCTTTCATGCCGTCGATCAGGCGCGGGCAGAAATGCGGCTGCTCGTAGGTCATCGAGCAATAGACCTCATCGGAAATCAGCCAGAGATCGTGTTCGATGCAGATCCGGGCAATCTCCTCCATGGTCTCGCGCGGCCAGACAGCGCCCGTCGGGTTGTTCGGCGAGTTGATTACCATCGCCTTGGTTTCCGGGCGCAGGGCGGCACGAATCTCGGCCGGGTCGGGAATAAAACTGTTCCCCGGATGCAGCGGCACCTGGCTCAGTGTCGCGCCACGGGCGATCAGCGCGCCGTGGTAGGTGACATACATCGGATCGAAGGTGATGACGTGATCGCCGGGATTGAGAGTCACCAGCCCGGAGGTGAAGACGCCGCACTGGGCGCCGGGGATGACCGCGACATTCGCCGCCGTGACCGCTTCGCCCATGCGCGTGCTGTGATAGGCGGCGATTTTTTCGCGCAATTGCAGGAAGCCAATGCTTGCCGTGTAATGGTGCTTGCCGTCCCGCAGCGCGGTGACTGCTGTCTCGACGATGCGGTCGTCCGTCGTGAAATCGTGATCGCCCACCGACAGCACGATGACGTCCGTATCGCCCGCCCGGTAACGCTTGCGGGCCTCTGTGTGAATGGCCCAGGCGTCGTCGGCGTCACTTCCGCCCATGGCGGCGATATAGGAGGAGTGGTGGGGCATCGGATCGGTCTTTCAGAAGGCAGCGGGCCGGCCAGATAAGGCGGGCTATGGGGTGCTGTCAATGCGGCCCCTTGCCCTTTGCCTGCTTGCCCCTATTTTCCGGGACTGTTATAGCCCAATCCGACCGCGTACCGGCAGTGACGCCGGATAGAAATAGTGCAAGGAGCTGCCGCATGGCCGATGCCGCTTTCACCGACTACAAAGTCGCCGATATTTCACTCGCCGAATGGGGCCGTCGCGAAATCGCGATCGCCGAAACCGAAATGCCGGGCCTGATGGCGCTGCGCGAGGAAAATGCCGGTAAGAAGCCGCTGGCCGGCGCGCGCATCACTGGTTGCCTGCATATGACCATCCAGACTGCTGTGCTGATCGAAACCCTTGTCGATCTCGGCGCCGATATCCGCTGGAGCTCCTGCAACATCTTCTCGACCCAGGACCAGGCCGCAGCCGCCATCGCGGCCGCTGGTATCCCGGTCTTTGCCTGGAAGGGCGAGACCGAGGAAGAGTATGACTGGTGCCTGCGCCAGACCATCAAGGGCCCGGACGGCTGGACCCCGAACATGTTGCTGGATGACGGCGGCGATCTGACGATCATGATGCACGAGGATTATCCGGAGCTGATGGACGATGTCCGTGGCGTTTCGGAAGAGACCACGACCGGTGTGCATCGCCTTTATGAAATGGCGAAAGCGGGAACGCTCAAGGTTCCGGCGATCAACGTCAATGACAGCGTCACCAAGTCCAAGTTCGACAACCTCTATGGCTGCCGCGAAAGCCTGACCGACGGTATCCGTCGCGCCACCGACGTCATGTTGTCCGGCAAGGTCGCGGTCGTCGCCGGTTACGGCGATGTCGGCAAGGGCTCGGCTGCCAGCCTGCTCAACGGCGGTGCCCGCGTGCTGGTCACCGAAATCGATCCGATCTGCGCCCTGCAGGCGGCGATGGAAGGCTATGAGGTCGTGACGATGGAAGAGGCCGCGCCGCGCGGTGATATCTTCGTCACCGCCACCGGCAACAAGGACATCCTCACGATGGACCATATGCGGGTCATGAAAGACCGCGCCATCGTCTGCAATATCGGCCATTTCGATAACGAAATTCAGGTCGAGCCGCTGCGTAACCTGACCTGGCACAATGTGAAGCCACAGGTCGACGAGGTCGAATTCCCGGACGGCAAGCGGATCATTCTGCTGGCCGAAGGCCGCCTGGTAAACCTCGGTTGCGCCACTGGCCATCCGAGCTTCGTGATGAGCGCGTCCTTCACCAACCAGACGCTCGCCCAGATGGAGCTCTGGAACAATGCCGGCCAGTATGAAAAGCAGGTCTATGTCCTGCCGAAGAAGCTGGACGAGAAGGTCGCCGCCCTGCACCTGAAGAAGGTCGGCGCGATGCTCTCCAAGCTTTCCAATGAGCAGGCTTCCTATATCGGTGTGACGCAGGAAGGCCCGTTCAAGCCCGAGACCTACCGCTACTAAAAAACACTCTGGGCGCGGCGGCGGTACTTGATCCGCCGCCGCGTTCCCTTACTTAAAGCCATACGCAAAACGCACATGAGGGCGGGGTATGCGGTGGTTTTTTTTGGGACTGATCGGTGGCGCCCTGCTGGCTGCAAAAGCCGAGGCCCGGGAGCTCGACCTCTCCTATACGATCTATTTCGGTGGATTCTCCGTCGCCGCGTTCGACTCGAAAATCGCCGTTGAAAGCTCGGCCTACCGGGTCACGACCAATGCCCGGTCCCTTGGCATTCTCGATTATTTCTTCCCGATCGAAGTGACCAGCGAGGGCTCCGGCCAGGTGACCGGCACGGGCATCAAACCCGAGACATATCGCAGCAACGGAACTTTCAACGGCAAGCCGCGCCGGATCGCGCTCACCAACCGTGCGGGAGATGCTCCGGCGGTGGTCATGCATCCGCCGCGGGACCCGGAGAAACGGGATGCCGTGCCGGAAGATTTGCAACGGGACACGATCGACCCTTACGCGGCGGTCGTCTCGCTCGCGCTTACCGCCAAGGACAATCCCTGCGAGGAAGAATTGCGGGTTTTCAACGGCAGAACACGTACGGATTTTCGTCTGTCCCACGCCGGCTCCGACATTCTGAAGAAGACGGAATACAGTGTTTTCGACGGCCCGGCGGAGCTGTGTGACGTGACATACGAGACCCTTGCCGGCGGCTACAAGAAGCCCTGGTTCGGAGAGGACAAGACAGATGCCGTGACCCGGCTCTGGGTGGCCCGGCTGACCGATGGCGGCGCCTGGGTTCCTGTCCGTCTGGAAGCGGAAGGGCCATTCGGCATGATCGTTGGCCATATCACCGGCGCGTCGGAACGTGTCGATCTGGCGGACAGAATCTTGCTGAAGCCGTAATCATATTCCTTAGCCGAGAATTATGGGGTCTCCGTCTTTTGCAAGACAGGCGGCCTGTTGCATATTGCGCGCGGGATCAGGAGACGGCCGGGCGTGACCGGCATCATTTGCAGCCAGTCTGGACAGTTAATGACGACACTTGCACGCAGGATCTTCGAGGGAGACCGGCAAGCAGTAGAGGAAGCCGAAGCGCGTATACGAGAGGCCGCCACTGCGGAAGGCACGCACGAGATCCGCAAGGCCCTGGTGCATCATTATACAAAGGGCGCGGGCGCCCGCAGGGGCAAGGATTCCGGCACCGCTCATCTGGAGCGGGATTATGAGGCTGCGCTCGTCCATATGCGGATCCTGTACTCGGAAGCTTCGCAAGACCCGGTCTATATCTTCAAACTTGCCTATCTGCTGATCGATACTGGCCGCCATGACGAAGCGATGGCTCTTCTCGAGCCCCTCCGTGCGGCAGATGCACCCGATGTCAACGTTCTGGCCGCTATGGCCAGGGTGCTCTATATGCAGGGGACATTCGGCGCCGCGATCGGGATGCTGGAAGAGACCCTTGCACTCGGACTCAAGACCTTCGGGCCCGCGCCGGGCAAGGAGCAGGGGCGGTTTCTTGGATCGGTGCTCGCACGGCTGTCTCGCGCCCACATCAACGAAGGTGATTATGCGCGCGCCGCGCAGGTGGTCGAGGCGTTTCCGCAGGCGGTCGAGGCCCCGTTTCTTGACCGTACGCTCAGACGGGCCCGCACGCTGTCAAGTGATGGACTGCCGTCACAACGGCCCGAGGCGCGGCCGGTCGATCTCGACCATCTGACCGTTGCCTGCGTCAAGCACGGGACTAAATACGGCCCGGATTACGTCAACCGGCTCTATGCCATGGTCCGCCGGCATCTGCCGGGAAACTGGCGTTTTGTCTGTTTTACGGAAGATCCGGAAGGGCTTCGGCCGGAGGTCGATGTCATCGATATCTCGGGCATCAGAATCCGGGGATGGTGGACGAAGCTGGTTCTGTTCGATCCACGATCACAGATCGTGGACCAGACAGTTTTCTACCTCGATCTCGATACGGTCGTGGTCGGTGACCTCAGTTTCATCGAAGGGTTAAAGGTGGGGTTCCATATTCTGGAGCACCCCGACGCGCCCAGTTTCAATTCCTCCGTCATGCTGTTCGACAGGGCCTTCGCCGCACCCGTCTATAAGCGCATCAAGAAGAGTGATCTGGACCGATTGCCCGGAGATCAGGACTGGATTGAGGAATGCATGCCGGGGATCGACACGTTTCCACATGGTCTTGCCCAGCTTTACCGGGAATTTCATCCGGATCTCGACTCGGCTTCTCTGGCGCAGACCGATGCGAGGATCGTGACCTTTCCGACAGTGCCCAAGCCGCACCAGATCGGGCGCGGCTGGGTGGAGGATCACTGGCGGTAAATCGTTTGCGAGGGTCCGCTTTCTGGGGTCAGCGAAGGGAATGCCGGATGCCGAGCCAGATGGTGGCGAGCCCGGCACTGATGATGCTGGTCAGCATTATCAGCCGGACACCGACGCCGATTTTCTCCGACAGGTTCCGCTGATGGCGCAGGTAGGCGAAATCGTGTTGCGCCTGGATCACCCGTTCCGGCGAGGTGACGTCGAGGCCGAGTTCGGTCAATGTCGCCCGCACCACGCGGCGGGCATCGTCCTGGTCCATGGAAGGCACTCCCTTCGCCGCGTTCAGCGGTCTCTCGTCAGCATGGCGATCAGGCTGGCGAGGGCAACGCCGACAGCCCCGATCGCCTCGCCGATCTCCGGCTCCAGGGAGACGCCGGTGGCCGTGAGAAATCCTGTCAGGCCGATCCAGGTGCTTCGTTCAGCCAAACGGTCCAGCAGCCAGGTTGCGTTGAATTTCATGGTCTTGTCTCCTGCAGAATGGTTTCGGTGGAATTGGTGCAGCTATCCAGCGCGGGATCGATATCCCCTTCATCCCGCAACCGCTGCCGGAGTGCGGGGGAGAGGGCGCAGTAGCCGTCGCGCACGGCCCGGATGGCGGCGAGCGCATTGGCCTTGCGGATTTCAATTTCCGCAGCGGCACCGGGATCGGCGCATCCCGGCAATGCTGTGAGCAGGCCGAGAGTGGCCAGAAATGGTCTGGGCAACATGTTTCAACTCCTTGAGGATGACGGGGGAAGTCACAGACGAGCGCTCAATCGCTTGATACGCCCGGGGTTGCACGGTTAGTTCTTTGAATGCGATCAGAGCTGGTTAAGGACGAGGGGGCCGCCTAATGAGAATTTCCTGCCGCGACGGTGCCATCGTGGATATTGGTAACGGTCAGAACGGACCGGTCTGGGGTTCTCCGGTAACCAAAATTGCCCGCGGTCCCGTGACGCTCCTGTTTCGGGGGGCACTCTGGATAGATGACGATCCGCTCGATGAAACTCACCCGAACCTTGATGCGTTGCTTGAGCGAGGTATGCAGGCGCTCCTTGATCGTGCGGAGGGCCGCTTCTGGGTGGTTTTATTCAACTCCGAGAGCAAGCTGCTCGATTTGGCGACGGATCCGTTCGCTGGATACCCGCTCTATCTCGTGCGAGAGGGAGGGCTTCTCCACATCACCGATGATCCTTTGGAAGCCGGAGCCTTTTCCAGCGGTGATATTGATGCCGATACCGCTGCGATGGTTCTGACTGCGGGCTACACACTCTGCGGGCGGACACTTTTAAAGGATGTTTCCACACTGGGGCCGGGACAGCATCTGACCCTTGCTCCCGGGCAAGCGGGCGCTGTCCGCAATTATATTCGGGCGGAACGCGAAGCGGCGCCTGGATACGAAAACGCCGAAGAACTCGTCCAGGATATCGATGAGAGCCTGAAACGGATCAGACATACGGGGCGCCGCTCTGTGGTGTTCCTGTCTGGTGGTGTCGATTCCCGTCTTCTTGCCAGTAGGCTTCTTGCGAGCGGATCTGATTTTGAGGCGATCTCCTGGACCGGACAAAGACGCGAGCCCGGGGTTATGGATGATCACGGCGCAGGCGCGGCTCTCGCCGCCGCAGCCGGTGCCAGGCATCATTCATGGCAATGGAGCCTGGAGAATTTTCCGGCCTCCGCTGATCCGGGGATTTATCGAAGCGCTGGCCTTTCGAATAATTTTCAGGTCTGGCCGCAAGGCGATGGGTTTCTTGAGCAGTTTTCCGATGCATTGATGTTGTGGGGTGACGAGACATTCGGCTGGGGGCAGACGACAACGGATCTGGGAGGTGTTTTTTCCCAACTCGGCTTCCTGACTTTCAAGGACGAGCGGATTGCGGCTTTCCCCGATCTGTTGTCGATGGTCCTTGATCGCCATCCGTTCCCTGATAGCCCCGATGAAGCGAGTGTCAGCAAATGGAAGCAGCGGCTCTACAGTGAAGAGCGCGTGAGCAGTTTCATCATGAAGAACCAGTTGGCCGTCGGCGGATTCACATCGAGCTGCAGCCCTTTTCTGTCTCGGCGGATTGTTGCCAGGTTCCAGAATACCGCGCCGGATCTCACCAATGAGAAAAGTCTGGCGCGACGTGCGCTCGAAATTTCTCAACCCTCGGCCTTTGCAAAGATCCCGTTCGCTGATCATCCGGCCTTTGATCCACCTGGGAGATCGATGATTCTGTGGCGGCGGCACCGTGATGTTATCACTGAAACTTTGGGGCAAAGAACGGCTCTTTCCAGTGTAGTGAATATCAAGGCTTACCTTCATGACCTTGATCATGACGAGATGGCCCATCGCCTCCGGGCCGCAAATCTTGAGCCTACGATTCAAGGCGTGGACCGTTTTCTGGCCCGCACTTTGCCGGAAGAGCTCTTCAGGAAGATATCTCCGGGGCTGCGCGCTTACCTGAGGCTTAATGTCAACCGGCCGGCAGGTGACGCTTTCCCCTGTCTTTATGCGATGCAACGGTTCCTTCTGAAAGTCGAAGAGCTAAAAGCGAAAAGAGCGCAGTCCGGGAAGCCGTTCTGACATCACGAGATGGTAAATTGCTTTCAGCGGCTTGCCATCTTCCTAGGCGTCCGCATCACGGGCTCTCTTCCGCCTCCCAGAGCCGGAGCTGGTTGCCCCAGACCTCGGCGGTGACCCGGGTTACAGTGCCCGCTGCCTGGGCTGCATAGTTCGGGACTGCATTTAGGCGCCTGACTTCGCTGGCGCTGCCGCCGAGAGTCCAGGAAGGCACAAACCCACCGGCGCCGCCCTGGGTGATCAGGAACCTTCGCGTGTATGTGAAGCCGAGGTCGAGCGCCTCGAAATTGAAGGCGACATTTCCGGTCAGGGTCACGGCAAAGGCGTTCCAGCGTGAGGCATTGATGGTCACGGTTCCGGCGCCGACCGCCCCAAGGTCCTCGATGCTCATCCGGGTGCCGCGCAGGTTCCCGTCAGCCAGGGCATAGCCCTGAAGGTTAAGACCCATTGTCTTGATCTCGCCGGTTGCCCGGTTGATTTCCAGCGGCCGGCCGGTCCAGGCGCCGGAATTGTCGAACGTGTGCAGGAAAATCAGGCTGCCGCCAGCGGTGTCCGTCAGCGGAGCGTCGTCGAGGCCGAAATCCAGATGCGGCAGGTCATCCCGCATCATCCGGAGATTGAGGTATTGGCCGGGCGGTGCGTTCAGGGCCGGGGAATGGCCGTCGATCTTCAGGGCTCCGGTTATTGTTCCGCCCGCACGTTCCAGGAACGCGGTGAAAAGCGGATAGGTCAGCACCCAGTCGCTCCGCTCGGTGGCGCCTTCGGCAAAGCTGACCTCCATGGTCAGGGCCGTGCCGTTGAGCGTCGAGATCGTGCCAGCCATGAAATGCGTCGCGTCGCCCGCACTGGTCACGCGCAAGACCTGCCCGGCTTTCCAGCCCGGCGGCGGGACGGAAAGCAGGGTGAAGGCGACGGGGCCGGTCGCGGGTGTAAGCGCAGAGGCGGAAAGTCTGGCCACGCCCTTCAGCGCGGCGGTCTCCTCCGCAACCGCGCGGACGATGGCGGGGAAGCCGGACTCCTCCTCGGCATAGGCGTTGCCGTCCAGATTGGCGTCGGTGAAAGTGCGGTCGCCGATGGTCACGGACCAGGTCATCAGTACAGCTCCTCTATGACGAATTCCTTGGAATAACGGTCGTTGAAATCGTTCACGATGGGGGTGGTCTCGGCGATCCGGCCATAGACCGTGCGCCGGTGCAGATGGGCGGTGTCGTCCGGATCGACCATCGCCAGGATGTCGCCGCCGGTGCCCTTCAGCCGTTCCAGCTCGTAGGCATTGGCCAGCATCTCGTCGATATCCAGATGCTCGATCCGGAAGCGCAGGCGGCGGTATTTGGGTTTGCCGTCGAAATAGGCCTGACCGCCGCGCGACTTCACGATCCGGCTTTCATCGACCTGCTCGATGCTCCAGCCATATTGCAGGTTCACGCTCGGGGTCCATGCAGGGGCCAGCAGAGCGCGCCCGGCCTGCAGATAGCCAGCGGGATTGTCCGGGTCCTCGAGATCAACGCGCACATAGCGCACGCGCCGTGCCGCCGGCAGAATGGCGTAGGAGCCGATACCGTAGGTCTCCGCCGTCTCGGTATCGAGATGCCCGCCCCACTGGAACTCGCCCCAGTGCCCGGTGCCGAACGGCACCACGCGGGGCCAGATCGGCACGGTGCCGGTATCGAGTTCAGGCTGCTCCAGATCGGCGTTGAACAGACGCACCCGCCAGGTGCCGCGCTGGCTCAGGTTATGGTTCAGGATACCGGCGAAGCTGACGGGACGCTGGGCGCCGAAATCCACTTTGAACCAGGAAGACGCCGGATCGGTATCGGTGGACCGGGCGACCCGGCTCGGATGCGGGTGGGCGAGATTGTCCAGCGGCAGGCCGCTGCTCCAGTCCCCGCCATCGAGGGCGGCCGCGTCCAGATAATTCCGGTAGACGATCAGCATGTTGCTCATCGGTTTCTATCCCCAGAGGGTGAGTTCGGCTTCGTCGAAGGCGCTGTCTTCGGACAGTCCGGCCAGCACCAGATTGCGTCCCCCCGCCAGCCCGTGACGCGGGTAGCTGATCCGGATGGTGCTGCCGATGGAGAGGCTGTAGGGGCGGGTCTTTACCCGGACCCGGAAAAGATCCCGTGCTATCCCGAAGAGAGCGAGGCGCCGGGCCGCTTCCGCCCCGGCATCCGACGCGGTTGCCAGCAATCCGTCTTTCTGGGTGTCACCGGCGAGTTTGTGCCGGATCTGGATTGCCGGATCCGATGCGTCGGCATAGCGATGGGACGCGGCCAGATCGCTCCGCGCTTCCGCGCCGAGTGCAGCCGCGCTTTCCCCGTCCGAAAGCGGGCGCCAATAGCGGGCATAACCAAGTTTCTGCCGCCAGATAGGCAAGGCGAATGGCTCGCGCTCGAGGCTGACGATGGCACTGTCATCGAAACTTTCCGTCGCCGTTACCGAGGGCTCCGTCAGTCTTCCGACGGTGAACTGGCCCTGCCGGTTGAACCCGAAATGCGCGCCGATACTGTCCGCCAGACTGTCGAGGGCGGAGAGCATTCCGGTCTCCTGATTGGCAAAGAAACCGGCCGCCATCGGGGCCGCGAGGGTGAGAGCCGCGAAAGCCCCCCAGTCGATGAGCGACAGCCCGGTGGCGCGCATGGCAATGCGCAGCATCAGGCTAGCCGCGTCTTCCGCATAGGCGCCGCCCGTCGCATCGCCGCGAACATGGGCGGTGACCGGGCCATCCGGCGCGCTGCCGAGGCGGAAGGTGCCTGCCGCCAGATCCACGGCATAATGTGACGGCGCTGGCGGTTCGGTCCCCGCGCTGAGGGCCAGGCCGCTGTCGAAGACGGCATCGATCCCGGAGATCTGGCCGTCATGCACCTGATAGGTCAGGGTCGCGGCGTCAATCAGCACCGCCGGGACATGGAAGCAGCGGCCATAGCATAACGGCTTCGGGCGGCCTTTCAGCCCGGCATCGCCTTCGCTGCCGCCCGTGCCCAGATAGAGGCTCTGCTGCAACGGCCGTTCGAACAGCACCTGCAAATCGCGGAGATGCAGGCGTATCCGGTCGTCGTCGAACTCGATACGCTCCGCCGTGCCGTCGAATACAGTCCTGTGGTCGGCGAGACGGAACCGGTCGCCGCCGAGCAGTAACCGGACCCGGCGGCCGTCGAACGCGAAGCTGCGCCAATCATCGAGGGCGCCGTCCGCATTGTTGATGTCGAGGGTGCCGAAGCCGGGCACCGAACGGCCTTCCAATTGGCCGCTGCGATGGAGATGGCGCTCGAAACTGATGGCGGAGAGCAGCCTTGCATCGAAATACTGGTTGCCCGGCACCTCGTCCGGCTCGGTCGTGAAGCCATGGTCGCTCAGATAAAGTGGAACCGTTGTTTCCAGACCGGAATCATACGGCTCCAGGATCGCCAGATAGCGCCGGATCGAAAAAGGATCGGCGATCAGCTCGTCATAAAGAGACATCTTTGTTCCTTCAGGCGGTTTGGCGCGAGAAGGCCCGGCCGAGCACGCGGCTGAGCCGTTCATTGTCGTCCCTGAGCGCGGCGACCTCCCGGTTGAGGCTCCTCAGTTCCTGCACCAGCGCGCGGCTGTCCGCCCGTTGCAGGCGCAAGGCGTCCCGTGTCTCGCTGGTGCCGCCGCTATCGTCGTTGGCGGGCAGGCTGAGGGTGACGGGAATGGACCGTCCATCCGGCAGGGGGACATAGGCTTCCGGCTGGCTGCCTTCACCGAACAGGGCGACGGAGACATCGCTGGTAATGCCGCCGTCATAAGGCGCGGGCCGGGCCGGGCCGCTTGCGGTCATGATCCCGCCATTGGCAAAGCCCATGGCGGTGACCACCGCATCCACGGCCTGATTGTCTGCTCTGAGCCGGGAGAGCTGGCCTTCGCCGAACCCGCTGGGCAGGGGCAGACCAGCGGCATCGAGAGCCGTCAGGATGGCGATGTTGCGCTCCGGGTTGTAGCCGAGATCGTACCCGGCCCCGACCGGCCCGCCGCTTTCCGAACGATACTGCCCGCCGCCAGCCGCGCGGAATTCCATGGCGCCGCCCGTGGCGCTGGGCGGGCCGAGCCGGTCGCGGATTTCGATCAGAACATCAAGCTGGCGTTCGGCCGCCGTGACCTGGGCTTCCGTGTCATGCAGGGCCGAGGCGAGCACCGCGTCGACCTGATGGAAGATATCGGTATAGGCCTCGCTGGAGGCGTAGACCTCCCGCGCCAGTGTCAGGTAGGTGCGGGCGCTGGCCGCCAGGTCTTCCCGTGCTTCCAGATCTCCATCGGCGGAGGCGGCGGCAAGCTCCTCGAACCCGGCTTTCGCCTGTGCCAGCCGGTCCAGCGGTGCGTGCGGCGAGAGGGTGCTGTCGAGGGCGAAATCCTGCCGGGCGATTGCAAGGCTCTCCGCCAGGCGGACAAATTCCCCGACCGAATTTTCCTGCGCCGTGATTTGCCGGTCGAGTCCGGCGGTGGCCGCCTCGATGCTGTCGGCGAAGGTCTGCAGCAGATTGCCGCTCTCGCCGACCGTAAATCCGAGCCGGTCGAGTTCCGCGGTGAAGTTCGCCTCGATCTTGCCGAGGATCTCCCGGTCCTGCCCGTAGCCGAGCTGTTCGGCCTGTTGCAGCAGGCTGTCCCTGTCATCCATCGCCTGTTGCGCGGCCGCCCGTTCGGGAGAAAGCCCGGCATCCAGCTCCTTCAGGAAAAGGGTCCGGACTTCCGCGCTCAGTGTCTCGTTGGCGGCATTGATCTCGGCGGCGACATCGATGGTCTCCAGCCCGAGTGCTGCCAGTTCCTGATTCAGTTCTTCCAGTGCCGGGACAAGGGCGGTGATCTGGGCGGCCTGCTGTTCGTACAGCAAGGCGTATCCTTCGAGCGGGGCTTCAAGGCCATTCAGGGAGAGCGTGTCGAGCAGATCGCGGGTCATGCCCCGAACCGCGTCGCCCGCCTGATCGAGGCGGAAACCGGACGCGGCGTCCTGCTCCTCGCCGCCGCCAAACAGCAGAGCGGCATCTTCCATGAACAACCGGATCGGCTCGAAGGCATCGCCTGCGGCGGCCTGTGCCGCTTCCTCGAGAGCCGCGCGCTGGGCCCTGAGGGAGCGGGTATAGGCATCGACGCTTTCGGTGCCGTCCCTGAAGAGTGCGACGGTCTCCTCGAAGCTGGCGAGGAAAGCGATCCGGCGCAGGGATGTCTCCAGGCTTTCGAACGGTGCGGCGAGCAGCTTTTCGATGCCTGCCTCGAATGTTTTCTGGCCCCGAGAATCCGCCCCGGCATCGTCCGAGAGGCCGGTCAGGGTGCCGTCCCGTGCCGCTTTGGCGAAGGCAAGCTCGATGGCGCGTCCGATCAGCTCCTCTTCATCCTCGATCCCGGTGAAGTCGGCACCGCTGTTGAAATCGCCGCCTGCCTCCAGACCGGCGACGAAATAGCCGGACGGCAGGATGGACTTGCGGCCGCTGGAATAGCCGATCTGCAGAAAGTCGCTGACATCGCCGGAGAAGGATGCGCCAAGCCGGTTGGTCATCGCATCGAGGGCCGTCAGCACCCGGTCCTGCAATTGCAGGATATTGTCCAGCGGTCCGCCATCCAGCTCCATGGAACTTCCGGCGGTGGGCGTGCCGTTCTGAATGCCGATCTCCGCTCTGGCGAAAGGATAATCCTCGTCCTTGAACAGCTCGTTCAGGCCATAAACGGCGGCGGTGGCGATGGCGCCGATCACCCCGGTACTGCCGAGCGAGCCGGTAATGCCCGAAAGCATGGAGCCGCCTGCAGCGCCTCCTCCGCCGAGACCGGGCAGAAAGCTGGACAGCAGCGAGCCGCCGGCCTCGAACAGACTGGAAAGCCCGCCGCCGCCAGTACCGCCAAGGCCGCCGAGCGAGCCGAGAAGGCCGGATGCGGCATCGGCGAATTGCCCGGCGACAGGGCCGAACAGGCCATCCCAGTCGATTGCCGAGATGGTCTGGTCGAGCCCCGCCGCCATGCCCCGCCACAGGGTGGAGAAGGTCTCCGCGCCACTCTCCGAAATACCGGAAAAGGCCCGGTCGAAATCGCCGACGATATCGTCGGAGAGTGAGCCCCATGCCGCATCGCTGCGCCGGGCGGCATCTTCCTGGGCGGAGGCGATATTCTCCGATGCGGTCAGTTGCTCGACCATGGACTCCGTGATCAGGTCTTCCAGATGCAGCCGGTCTTCGCCGAGGGAGAGAAGATCGGCGTCGATGGAGGTGAAGGCGGCCTCCTGAATGCCCGGATTTTGTATCCCGGGAGCGGGCGGCGTCAGGCTCCGGCGTTCGAACGTGTCGAGCGCGGCCCCGATCCGGTCGAGTGCGCCGGTGATGCTGTCGGCCAGCCGGTCGAAGGCGGATTCCGCGCGGCTGAGGACCGGCGGCATGGTCTCGATGGCCTCCAGCAAGGTGTAGATACCGGCGGCGGCTCCATCCTCGGGCAGGCGGCGGATCGGCATGGCGGATCAGTCCTTCTTCTTGGTGTGCGGGGGAGCCTGCTCCGCGCGGGTGCGGAGATAGGCCTCGTCCATGGTGCGGAGCAGGGGCACGAACTCGTCCGGGTCCGTGATGCCGAAAAGCCCGCAATAGGCGGCGATCTCGGCCAGCGGGATGGCCCCTTCGGCCGTGCCGAACGGGGTGGCGACCAGCGGCCGCCCGCGCGTCAGCAGGGCAAAGGCGCGGGCCACCCGCTCAAGATCCGGAAACAGCTCCGGTTTCTCGCTGAGGGCCGAGGGTGATGTGCCGCTTTGCTCGGCGAGAAGGGTCAGGAAGTCCTGCCGTCCTCCCCAGGCGACCTGCCAGCGGACGAAGGCGGCAAGTTTTTTTCCGCTTCCTCCTGATCCTGCTGCCGGTAGAGCTCGATATCGGTCGCCATCTCGACGATGAGATCGCGGAAATCGCGCAATGCCGGGTCGAGCAAGAGTTCGCGCGCCCGGTCCGGCGAATAGGCCAGCGCCGTGCCGTCCAGTGCGAGATCCTGCCAGTCGAGCAACACGGTTTCCGCCAGCACCTCGGCGGTGACCCGCTCCGCTGTCGCCTCTTCCAGTGTTCCGGCGCGCAGGGCCCGGCGGAACGGTTTCATCCGGCGCTGCATCGCCTCGCGATACCGCCGGTTGCCGATCCGGGCGAGCTTGACCCGCGCGCCTGTATCGTCGCCGTCCAGTGCAACCCAGACGCCTTCATCCTCGGCGGTGCGGTCGGCCTTGAATTTCGAGAGATCCATTGTCTGTCCTTTTGGAATGAGGGTGTGTCCGCGATCAGGCGGCGATGCGGTCGATCTGGACGGTCGCGCCGGTGGCCGGATCGCGCACTGCCTGGAACTGGAAGTCGGCCATCACGTCCTGGTCCGGCCCCCCGGCGGCGATGCTGCCCCGGGTCAGGCGGACGCGCGGCAGGGTGAAGACATAGGCGTTGCCGTCCGCGTCGGTGACCCGGAAGGATAGGCTGGTCGGGGTGCCGTTCAGGTATTTCTCGTAGAGCGCACCATCGGCGAAATAGAAGCTGGCCCGGCCCGTCACCTGGCACCGGCCGGTGCCGATATCGACATTCCCGAGGCTGCCGACCGCACCGATCCCGCGCAGCCCGTTGGCGAGCGAAATCGACAGCGATTGCAGGAAGATGCCGTCGAGCGGGGCGCCGCCTTCCATCACCTGGCCGATATTGTTGACCGCGTTCAGCACCGGGTTGCTCAGGGCCGGGATGGCCGAACCGGTGCCGACGGTGGCGCTGCCGATCGAGGCGGAAGCGCCCATGAAGCCGAAGCTGCCGGTCAGCACCCGGCCGGTCTGGATCTGCAGATCCATGGTGTCGGCGACCATGCCGGTGAAGGCGATGTACTGGCCGATATCGGTGAAGGCCTTTTCCAGTGTCAGCGCGGTTTCCGAGACCCCGTTCCGGATCATCGAGCCGTCGATGCTGACGGTCAGCCCGGCCGCCGCCTCGTCACTTGCCGGAGCGGATGCCACGGTGAGGCTGTTCGCGGTGACGGCGCTGACCTGGTAGAGGCCGTTATTCTCACCGCTGTTTGCCGCGAAACCGCCGATCCGGACCCATTGGCCGGCCTTGATCCCGGCCGCCACGAAGTCCGTTGTGCTGCTGGTGAAGGCACTGCCGCTCGCGTCCGCCGCGATATCGTCCGCGACGGAGATGGCGAGCGGGGCGGACCAGACGGAGAACAGGGCGCTTTCGATCAGCGTGTCGTAGGCGCCGTAGGACAGCTCCAGATTGACCGTGCCCGAGGCCGACGCGCCGGTCTGGATCAGGTCGGGGACCTGACGGTCGGCCCGGACTTCGGACGAGCTGGTGGTGGCGATCGTGTAGCCGAGACTCTCGCCGGTGAAGCGGAGTTTGGTCAGGGCGGATGCCGGGGTCGATCCCCAGAGCGATTCCTTTGCATAGGCGAGTTCCGTGCGGCTTGAATCCGCCATGGGTGGTCTCCTTGGACGTGAGGTTAGGGATAGAGGCGAAAATCAGTGGATTTCGTCGCGCCAGAACGGGATGGCGACGGTTGCCCGGTAGGCACCGTCGATATCCTCGTCCCCGGTTATTTCCGGCGGCAGCAGCACGTGACCGGCGATCAGCGCGCCGTCGAACAGGGCGGCGGCGGCATCGGCGAGGGCCGTTGCCTGCTGGGCCCCGCCGCCGAGCGGGGTGAAGCAGTAGATCAGGATGCGGCCCCGGTAGCGGTGCAGTGCCGGGCTGCCGAGCGCGGCCTGCTCCGACTGTTCGTGCAGGATCATCAGCTTCACCCAGCGCCCGTCCCCGGGCGGGGTGGCGGGCGGGGTGAAGGCAACGTTTTCGAAGGCGATCGGGGTCAGCAGCCAGTTGGCGCCGAAATAGCTCTCGACCGCGCGCCGGGCACTGGTGAAGGACATCTCTATTCTCCTCAGCGCCTGACGAGCAGGCGGAACAGCAGGGGCTCGGTGCCGGTGGCGATGGTGGTGACATTGACGACGTCATGCGCCGTACCGTCGATCCGGAGCAGGTCGCCCGGCGCGGGGCGGATACCGGAAAGGTCCTCTCCGGCGACGGTGACCAGCAGGTCGCCGTTCTGCACCAGCCCGCCGACGAAGGCCGCCGAGACGCTTTCGACGATGCCCAGCAGCGGATGGTCGGACGGCGTTCCGGTGACGTTTCCTGTCGCCGGATCATAGCTGGCCGCTTCCGTTTTGCTGAGAACCATCGGGGCGCCGTAGCGGGTGATCAGCCGGGCGGCGACACCTGAAAGCGAAGATCCGAGCGGGGTCATGCGCGTATCACCTCATGGCTGGCGGCCGAGCGCAGCAGCGGCTTCAGCAGCAGATCGATCAATGGATAGGAACGGCCGGACACGGCGCCGGGCATGTAATCGACCTCGACCGGGCCGACCTTCTCCCGCAGCACCTTGCCGCCCCGTTCCAGTGGCGGTGTCAGATCACCGGCCAGCGCGATCAGCGCCAGCTCGGCGGTGGCGTGCTCGACCCGGCGCGGAATGCCGGAAAGGGACCGGCCCTCGCTGTCCACCGCATCCCGCCGTGGCCAGGACAGCGGTTGGCCCGGATCGGCGATGCGGCCCCGGAAGGCGTAGCTGCCGTCGATATAGGCGGTGGCCTGAAGCAGGGCGGCTTCCCGTGCGACCATTGGCGCCGCCGCCCATCCCGCCGCATTGCGGGCGGCGAAATAGGCATCCGCGTCCGCGACCGCGAGATAGGTGTCTTCGCCGACCGAGAGGCTCATTTCCGCCTCCCCCGCCGCCGCCGCTTGCCGGGCCGCGGTGCTCCGTGTGGGACGACGGGCGCGGGCGGAAGCGCGGGAACGCTTGGCGGCGCCATCATGGTGGCAACGGGTGCCGCAGCGGGCGCCGGGACATGGGCCGGAGTGGATCGGCAGGGCACAGATTGGCAAGGCGGGGGCTGCACTTCCGGATCGTCGTCCGACAGCAGCCAGTCACTGAACCGGCCGTCTTTTTCGTGGATGTAATCCGCCCGGTTCGCGAGCAGGCGCTGCTCGCCATAACGGTGCTGCAGCGTGACGGTCGGCAACAGGTCGGCTTCAGGCTCGGACATGGAACGGCCCCTTCGGTCTGACGAATGCTGAATAAAAAGCGGCCCGGGCTCCGATAGACGGAGACCCGGGCCAGGCAGGGGAGGCAGATGAACGGAGGCGTTAGCCGGCGATGCGGACGGCGAGTTCCGGGCGGACCAGTTTCACGCCCCAGAGCACGTCGAACTCCCAGACCGTCTGCTTGTATTGCCGGGAGATCTCCAGCCGCAGCGAGATGCCCGTCTCGGCATCGGTCATGGACAGGATCTGGTTGCCGAGCGAAAGGTCCTGGGTGCCGGCACTGAGCGGCCGCATGGCGAGCGCGAAGGCGTCCCGGTGAAAGGCCAGATTGACCACATGGCTCGGCGTGACGGTCACCGCCGCATCGGCCGCGACATCCGCTTTCAGGGCCGGGTTGATGGCAACGGAGACGCCGCTGCCATCGAGCACCGCATCCGCCGTCACCGCGTAGCTCTGGGCGTGTCCGGCGAAGCTGACGATATCGCCCGCCTTCAGGGTCGGGCTGCCGGTGTCGGATTTCAGGGCGACACTTGTTGCCCCGGTGCCCGCCAGATTGGCGGTGATGGTGAAGCTGCCGCTGTCACTGGCGGTGCCCGCGGTATGGGTCAGCACGCCGTCATCGGCATACCACTCAATCCCGAACTTGCGGCCGATCTCGCCGTCGATCTTGACCGAGGCGGAGCCGACTTTCTCCGCGTCGGAGAAGGGTGCCAAGGCCAGCGCATTGGCCTCGGCGTCGAAATCCAGCACGGCCCGCCGGTCGCCGCGCGGGGCGAGTTGCTTGTTCAGCAGCTTCCGGGCGGAGGTTGCGTCGGACACGTCGGAGCCGAAAG